>JBBSUZ010000112.1:0-9361 GCA_038233965.1 Rhodothermales bacterium
CGTGCCGCCCGCTCTACGACCGCCTCGCCGCCCACCGCCTCACCGCCTGATGCTCCAGCAATTCGACCCCCGCAACCAGGATCTCATCGTCAACATCGGCGGGCGGCTCGTGCACCGCGACCAGGCCGGCGTGTCGCCGTTCGACTCGCTCGTGCAGGGCGGCGACGGCGTCTGGGAGGGCCTGCGCGTCTACGACGGCACCATCTTCCGCCTCAGCGAGCACCTCACGCGCCTCCGCGACTCGGCCAAAGCACTCGCCATCGCCGGCATCCCGACCGACGCCGCGATCCGCACCGAGATCCGCCGCACGCTCGACGCCAATGGCATGCGCGACGGCGTCCACATCCGCCTGACGCTCTCGCGCGGGCAGAAGGTGACGTCCGGCATGGACCCGCGCCTGAACCAGTCTGGCCCGCTGCTGATCGTGCTCGCCGAGTGGAAGGCGCCGGTCTACGACCGCGGCGGGCTGACGCTCGCGACGTCGTCCGTGCGGCGCTCGCCGCCGGACTGCCTCGACCCCAAGATCCACCACAACAACCTGCTGCCGTCGATCCTGGCCAAGATCGAGGCGACGGCCTCGGGCGCGGACGACGCGCTGATGCTGGACCGCGACGGCTTCATCGCCGAGACCAACGGCACGCACGTCTTCGTGGTGCGGCAGGGCACCGTGCTGACGTCCTTCGCCGACGCCTGCCCCGAGGGCATCACGCGCCAGACCGTCCTCGACCTCTGCGCCCGCGAGGGCATCCCGCACCGCGAAGCGCGCCTCTCGCTCACGGACGCCTACCGCGCCGACGAGATGTTCTGCTCGGGCACGATGGGCGAGCTCGCCGGCATCACGCGCCTCGACGGCCGGACGATCGGCGACGGCACCGTCGGTGAAATGACGCAGCGGCTCTCCGCGCTCTACTCGGCCGAGACGGCGTCGGCCGGCGAACGCATCGTGGAGTGAGGGGGGACGGGATGTGGGATAGGGGATACGGGATGTGAAACTCCTTCTTCGCATGGCGCATCCCGCATGGCGGATCCCGTATCCCGCATTTCCACCCCGCCCGTAGCTTGCCCGCATGACGACCGAGACGCTCGACCCGCCGCGCCCCGCGCTCGCCGCCCGGATCTGGTTCGGGTGGGTGCTCCTCGCCAACGCGCTCGTGCTGCTCGTGCTGTGGATCCCGGCGATGCTGGACCTCACCCGCAGCCACACCGTCGCCACGTTCCAGCGCTGGGCGCGGCCGTGGTCCGGGGCGACGCTCGCGCTCATCGGCATCCGGACCGAGACGACGGTCGCGCCCGCTGCCGCTGCCATCGCGTCCGGCTCAGGCGGACCGGCCGTGTTCGTCGCCAACCACCGCGCGATGCTGGACATCCCGGTGCTGCTCGTCGGCCTCGAGACGCCGTTCCTGTTCGTCGCGCGCTCCGGGCTCGCGCGGCTGCCGCTCGTCGGGCCCGTCCTGCGGGCGTCGGTGTGCGTCTTCCTGGACCGGACGCAGCCCGGCGGCGGGGACGCGGCGCTCGACGCCGCCGAGGCGCGGCTCCGGCTCGGCGAGTCGGTCCTGTTCTTCCCCGAGGGCACGCGCCGGGCCGATGGTCTGGGCGCGTTCTACCCCGGCGCGGTCCGCCTCGCGCAGCGGGCTGGCGTGCCCGTCGTGCCCGTCGTCCTCAGCGACACGGCCGTGTTCATCTCGGAGCGGGCGCACACGGCCCGCCCCGGGCGCGTCCACGTCACCGTCGGCGCGCCGATCCGGGCCGACGCGGCCGCCACGCCCGAGGCGCTCGCCGAGACCGTTCGCGCCGCCGTCGCCCGGATGATGAGGTGAGAGCGTCGCCGGCCTGACGCCGCGTCAGACGGCGACGGGAAAGCGGATGGCGGACTGCGGGTCGTACCCGACGACCTCGAAATCGTCCGCTGTGAGCGCGTCGAGCGGTTTGGGCTGTCCGTCCGTGCCGGTCGCGATGTGGAGCGTGGGTGCCGGCGCGGGCGTGCGCTCGATCTGCTCGCGCAGGCCGTCGACGTGGTCGACGTAGACGTGGGCGTCCACGAGCGAGTGGGCGAAGCGGCCGGGGCGCAGGCCCGCGAGCCCGGCGACGACGTGCGTCAGGAGCGCGTAGCAGGCGAGGTTGAACGGGACGCCGAGCGCGAGGTCTGCGGATCGCTGCGTGAGGTGGCAGTTGAGCCGGTCCGGCCCGCCGTCGCCCGCCGGCGTGACGTTGAAGCAGAACGAGTAGTGGCACGGCGGCAGGCGGCTCACGGCGGCGTTGGCCGGGTGCCACGCGCTCACGACGAGGCGCCGGCTGGCCGGGTCGCGGCGGAGCGTGTCGAGGACGTACCCGATCTGGTCGAACGAGAGCGAGCCGTCGGCCTCCGCCCGGACGTTCGGGTGCGACGCGTCGGCCCACGCCTCGCCGCCGAGAGCGGCGCCGGCGGCCGGGACCGGGAAGCGCCGCCAGAAGCGGCCGTAGGCCGTCTCCAGGTCGCCGGCGGGCGTCGCCCAGGCGTCCCAGATCGTCGTCTGCTGCCGGAGGTCGCGGATGTGGTCGGCGCCCGAGAGGTACCACAGCGTCTCGTGGAGCATGGCCCGGAAGGCGACCTTCTTGGTCGTCAGCAGCGGGTAGCCCTGCGCGAGGTCGACGGCGTAGTGCTCGCCGAAGACCGAGAGCGTGTCCGTCCCGGTCCGGTTGGCCTTGCGGACGCCCGTGTCGAGCACGCGGCGGACGAGGTCGAGGTAGGCCGTCTCGGCGGCCGTGGTCGTCGGGGCAATCGGGGCGGTCATCGGGGCGTCGGCGGGCGTCTCGCGGAACCTACCGCCGGGGCGGGCGCGTCTCGCACAGCCCCGCCCCCCGACCCGTTGCTCGCCGACGCCACCACCGACCTCATCGCCCTCGCCGAGGGCCTGCTCGCGCTCGTGCTCGGCGGCGTCGTGGGCGTGCAGCGGATGCGCGACGGCAAGGACGCCGGCTTCCGGACGATGATGCTGGTCACGTTCGCGTCGTTCCTGTTCGTCAAGGTGAGCCTCGTCGCGGGCGAGGCCAGCCCGACGGGCACGATGGTGCGGACGGACCCGATCCGCGCGATCCAGGCCGTCGCGACGGCGCTGGGCTTCGTCGGCGCGGGCATCGTCTTCCACGACCGCCACGCGAACCGCACGCGCGGCCTGACGACGGCCGCAGCGGTTCTCGCCGTCTCGCCAGTCGGCGTGGCCGTCGCGCTGGGGCATTTTATCCTCGCCGTCGGCGCGACGGCGCTGCTGGTGCTCGTGCTCGGCCCGGCGACGCGCCTCGAGCGCTACCTCGCGCCGCGCCGCGACGACGCGCCCCGCACGCCGTGACGCGCATCCCGGACACCGACGAGGGCCTGCTGGCCGAGTGCGACGTCGAGACGCTGCGCGCGGGTACCAAGGGCGGGCAGCGGGCCAACAAGGTCGAGACGGGCGTCGGCCTCACCCATCGCCCGACGGGCCTTCGGGTGACGTCGCGGGCGACGCCATCACAGTTCCGCAACAAGGCGATGGCCGTCGAGGAGCTGCGCCGGCGGCTCGTCGAGCAGAACCGCCCGGTCGTGCCACGCACGGCGACGAAGCCGACGAAGGGGTCGCGGCGGCGGCGCGTCGAGGCCAAGAAGCAGCGGTCGCAGACGAAGGCGCTGCGCCGGACGCCGCCGGACTGACGCTGGACGTCGGCCGCCGCTGCGGCGTGCTGGCCCCGTACTTTCGGCGCATCCGACCCCTGCGCCCATGCTCGCCCGCCGACTGCTGATCGTCCTGCTCGCCGCGGCAGGCTGCACCGCGTCTCGCCCGGACGCCGTCGACGTGCCGGTCGTGGCTGCGCCTCCGGCCGAGGCCATCGCGCCCGTCGTGCGGCTCGTCGCCGGGCGGGCGGACACGCTCGTCGTCGCGGACCTTCTCGGGCCGGGTGCAACGGCCGTGTGGTGCGCCTCACCTGACGTCGACGCTGAGGATGTCGGCGCTGGACGTGTGGCGCTGACGGCCCGCGACGGGTTCTCCGGCCTCGCGCTCGTCCCGTTCACACGGTCCGGCTCGACTCTCGAGTGCGGCAGTGCCCTCGCGGTCGAGGCCGCGGTCGAGCCCGTCGTGACGTTCCGCTACGACCTCACGCCCGGACGTCCCTCGCCCGTCTCCGTCCACGTCATCGGCGGCTTCAACGACTGGTCGCGGACGGCCGACCCGCTCATGCCCGACGGCCGCGGCGGGCTCGCGGCGTCCCGCGCCATCGCGCCCGGCCGCTACGAGTACAAGCTCGTCGTGGACGGCGCCGAGGTCCTCGACCCACTCTCTCGCGACTCGACGCTGAACCCGTTCGGGGCCTACAACAACGTCCTGACGGTCGCGAGTCCAGCCCCGGGCCGCCTCCGCCTCGGCCCGCCCGACCTCGCCGACGACCCGACGACGCTCCGCTTCGCGCTTACCCGCGAAGGCGCCGAGGGCGCGCCCGCCGACGCCCTGGACGCCCGCGCGCTCGTCCTCGTCGACAACGAAACCGTCGATGCCCGCCACGTGACGCTCGACGGCACCGCCGTCACCGTGGACCTCGCCGCGATGCCGGCCGGACTACACCGCCTCCGCGTCGCCGCGACGGCCGACGGGCTCGCCTCACGCTGGGCCGAGGCGCTCTTCCTCGACGGGCAGCCGCTCGGAAGCGCACAGGCCGCCCGCGCCGACGCCCCGTTCGTCTGGCAGGACGCCGTCGTGTACCAGGTCGTCCTCGACCGCTTCCGCAACGGCGACCGCTCCAACGACCGACCCGTCGTGGCAGACAGCCTCCTGCCGCCGGCCAACTACGCCGGCGGCGACCTGCAGGGCCTGCTCGACGCCATCGAGGCCGGCTACTTCACCACCCTCGGCGTCAACACGCTCTGGCTGTCGCCGCTCTACGACAACCCGCCCATCGCCGAGCGCGAGTTCCCCGCGCCGCACCGCCTCTACACCGGCTACCACGGCTACTGGCCGAGCCGCCCCCGCGCCGTCGACGAGCACCTCGGCGACCTCCCGCTCGCCCGGCGCGTCGTCGACGCCGCGCACGCCCACGGCCTCCGCGTGCTCCTCGACGTCGTCGCGCACCACGTCCACGACTCGCACCCCTATTTCCAGCAGCACCCGGACTGGTTCGGGCGCCTCGACCTGCCCGACGGGTCGCTGAATCTGCGCCGCTTCGACGAGTACCGCCTCACGACGTGGTTCGAGCCGTACCTGCCGAGCTTCGACTTCGAGCGCTCGCCCGCGGCCGTCGCGCAGGTCGCGGACGACGCCGTGTGGTGGCTCCGCGCGACGGGCGCGGACGGCTTCCGCCACGACGCCGTCAAGCACGTCCCGAGCCTCTTCTGGCGCGCGCTCACCGCGCGCGTGGCGCAGGAAAACGCCGGTCGCCGGGTCCCGCTCTACCAGATCGGCGAGACGTTCGGGTCCTACGGCCTCGTGTCGAGCTATGTCGTGCCGGGGCAGATGGACGCCCAGTTCGACTTCAACCTCTACGACGCCGCCGTCCCGGCGCTCGCGCGCGGCGGCTCGCTGCACGGCCTCGCCGACGCCCTCGACCGCTCGCTCGCCGTCTACGGGCCGCTCCACGTCATGGGCAACCTGCTCGACAGCCACGACAAGACGCGCTTCATGGCCTACGCCGACGGCGACGTCCCGCCCGGCACCGACGAGGCCGCCCTCGGCTGGGGCCCCGACGCGCCGCACGTCGACCATGACGCGTCGTACCGCAAGATGGAGCTGGCGCTGGCCTACCTGATGACGACGCCCGGCGTGCCCGTCGTGTACTACGGCGACGAGATCGGGATGACGGGCGCGGCCGACCCGGACAACCGCCGGCCGATGCCGTGGGCCGACCAGGGCGGTGCGATCGGGACGGCGCAGATCGCGCTCCGCGACGCGACGGCGCGCCTGACCGACCTCCGCCGCGCCCTGCCCGCGCTCCGCCACGGCGCCTTCGAGACGATCTCGGCGACCGAGACGCTCTGGGTCTACCGCCGCACGTCGCCCGATTCGGACGTCGTCGTCGCGCTCAACACCGCCCGCACGCCCGCCGACGTCCGCCTGCCGGGGCTCGTCGGGACCGACGCCCTCGACGCATCCGCCCCGGTCGGCGACGCGGCGGGCCTCGCCTTCTCCGTTCCTGCCGGCGGATACCGCGTCGTCCTGCTCCGATGATCGTCGCCGAACCGACCTCGTGGATGAACCAGACGTTCACGCTCACCGACTCGGAGGGCGCGGGCGACCCGTTCGGTGAGCTCGCGCTGCACTTCTTCGGCGGCGGCCGACTGACCGTCGGCGACGCAGACTACGAGGTGCAGCCCGTCGGCGCACTCAAGGTCGGGCTCGACCTGACGCTCGGCGCGGTGCTCGTCGCCTCGGCGCGGCGGCCATCCCTGCTCCGCCGCGTGACCGTCGTTACGGTCGCCGCCCGCGCCGCCGGGACGGACGCGGACCTGACGGTCGACCTCACGCCCGAGGGCTGGTTCGGACGCCGCTGGACCGTCGCCGCGGACGGGGTCGACGTCGGACGGGCAGACTGGACGGGGCACATCCGCTCGCGCCTGCACCTCGACGTGCCGGACGTGCTGCCGCTCGTCGCCCGCGCCTTCCTCGTGGCCGTGCTCGCCGTCCAGCGCCGTCGCGAGCGCAGCAGCGGCTGACCCGCCACGGGCAGGCCGTGTGTCGCATCTTTAACCGATCCAACCCCCGACCCGATGCGCCGCTTTATCTGGACCGCCGTCCTCATCCTCGTCTCCGGCTGCGCCGCGACGGCCCCGGCCACGCCCGGACGTCCCATCGCCGCTCCGGGCGACGTCACGGTCACGATCCTCCAGCTCAACGACGTCTACGAGATCACGCCCGTCGAGGGCGGGCGCTCGGGCGGGCTCGCCCGCGTGGCGGCGCTGCGGCAGCGCCTGCTCGCCGAGAACCCGCACACGATCACGATGATCGCCGGCGACTTCTTCGGCCCGTCCGCCCTCGGCACGGCGCGCGTGGACGGCGCCCGCCTCAACGGGCGCCAGATGGTGGCCGTGCTCAACGCGCTCGGCGTGGACGTGGCGGCGCTCGGCAACCACGAGTTCGACGTCTCCGAGGCTGACTTCCGCGCGCGCCTCGCCGAGTCGCGCTTCCCGTACGTCTCCGCCAACGTCGCGCCGGCTCCGGGCGCCGACCCGTTCCCGAACGTCGCGCCGACGCGCGTGCTGGCCGTCGCCGTCGCGCCCGGCGACACGCTGCGGCTGGGCGTCGTGAGCGCCGTCATCCCGTCGACCGTCAAGCCGTATGTGGTCTACACCGAGCCCGTCGCGGCGCTCGCCGCGGCCACGGCCGGCCTCCTCCCGCGCGCCGACGTCGTCGTGGCGCTGACGCACCTCGCCTTCGCGGACGACGCGACGGTCGCGGCGACGGTCGACGGCGTGGACCTCGTGCTCGGCGGGCACGAGCACGAGAACGTCCGCGCCTACCGCGGCCCGCGCCTCGTCCCGGTGCTGAAGGCCGACGCGAACGCGCGGACCGTCTACGTCCACCGCGTGACGGTCCACCGGGCCCTCCCGCGCGGCGCGGCCGGGCGCGTCGAGATCGCGTCGGACCTCGTCGCGGTCACGGACGCGCTGCCGGACGACCCGGCCGTCGCGGCCGAGGTCGCGCGCTGGGTCGAGGCGGGCAGCGCCGGCTTCCGCGCCGACGGCTTCGAGCCGACCCGCATCGTCACCACGACGACCGAGGAGCTCGACGGCCGCGAGTCGACGGTCCGCGCGCGCCCGGCCGTGCTCGGGCAGCTCGTCGCCGAGGCCTTCCGCATGGCGACGGCCACGGCGGGCGCCGCGCCGGCTGAGATCGCCCTGTTCAACAGCGGGTCGGTCCGCGTGGACGACGTGCTGCCCGCCGGGCCGTTCACCGAGTACGACGCGATCCGGGTGCTGCCGTTCGGCGGCGAGGTCGTGACCGTCCGGATGCCGGGCGCGCTCCTCACGCGCGTGCTCGCGCAGGGCGAGGCCAACGTCGGCACGGGCGGCTTCCTGCAGACGGCCGGGCTGGAGCGGACGGCCACGGGCTGGACCGCCGGCGGACAGCCGATCGACCCGGCCCGCGTCTACACCGTCGCCTCGAGCGACTTCCTCGTCTCGGGACGCGAGACGGGTCTGGACTACCTCAACGCCGAGACGAACCCGGACGTGAGCCTCGTCGGGCGCCACGGCGACGTGCGCCGGGCGCTCATCAACCAGCTCGCCCGCGTCTACGGCCCGCCGCGCTAGATCAACGCTCAACGGGCATGAGGTTCAGGGCGCGCGGTCCATCAGGTGCCCGGTCGCGGCGCGTACCTCGAACCCTGTCGAACCGTCCTGCGGGTTGCTCTAGCGGACGTCCAGCAGCGTCACGTCGAACGTCAGCGTCGCACACGGCGGGATCGACCGCGACGGCGGAAACGCGCCATAGCCGAGGTTCGGCGGGATCACGATCGTGCGGCGGCCGCCGATCTTCATGCCCGTCACGCCGAGGCGGAAGCCGGGCACGGTGGCGGCGAGGTTGAAGGCCGCGTTCTCGCTCTGGTCGAAGGTCGTCCCGTCCAGCAGCTTCCCGACGTAGCGGACGGTGACGTTGCTGTTGGGCCCCGCAACGGCGCTCCCCGATCCGGGCGTGACCTCGGTCGTCGTGACGGTGCCGGTGGCGTCGCAGGTCGTCGGGTCGGTGGAGCTGCAGCCGGCGAGGACGAGCGCGGCGAGGAGCGGGAGGGCGAGGCGGAGGGTCATCGGGATCTGGAAGTCGGGGAACGCGGCCAAGCTACCGGCCGGGCCGGGACCTCCACGAACCGGGACGGCTTTTCACCCTGTCGCGGCCGTCGCGTCGTGGTCGTCGTCGTCGCGTGGGCGTGCCTCTCGATACGGGTGAAGGCGAGGCCGCGCCATTCGTCGCGGACACCTTGGGCCAGCACATCAACAAAACTATGTCATCCTGAACTCGTTTCAGGATGACAATGGGAGAGGGAGGCGGTTGATTGCTGCCACCTGCCACCTGCCACCTGCCACCTGCCACCTGCCGTCTACCGCAGGTCCGCCGGGTCCCCGTCGATGCGGACGAGGCGACCGTCGAGCGTCAGGCGGCCGGCGGCGAGCAGGCGCAGCGCGCGCGGCAGCAGGTCGTGCTCGACGGCCAGCACGGCGGCGGCGAGCGTCTCCGGCGTGTCGCCGGGCTGCACGTGGACCGCCTCCTGGAGCACGATCGGCCCGGTGTCCAGCCCGGCGTCGACCATGTGGACCGTCGCGCCGGTGAGGCGGCAGCCGTAGTCGAGGACGGCCTCGTGGACGCGCCGGCCGTACATGCCCGGCCCGCCGAACGCGGGCAGCAGGCTCGGGTGCACGTTCAGCATC
>JBBSUZ010000113.1:0-9292 GCA_038233965.1 Rhodothermales bacterium
CCCGGCGACGCCGGCTTCGACGCCGCGAAGCCCGGCTTCTACGCCCTCGACATGTTCCCGTACCCCTCGGGCGCGGGCCTGCACGTCGGCCACCCGGAGGGCTACACCGCGACCGACATCGTGGCGCGCTACAAGCGGATGCGCGGCTTCAACGTGCTCCACCCGATGGGCTGGGACGCCTTCGGCCTGCCCGCCGAGCAGTACGCGATGCAGACCGGGCAGCACCCGCGCGTCACGACGGACCAGAACATCGCGACCTTCCGCCGGCAGCTCAAGCGCCTCGGCTTCTCCTACGACTGGGCGCGCGAGGTCGACACGACGGACCCGGCCTACGTCCGGTGGACGCAGTGGATCTTCCTGAAGCTCGTCGAGCGCGGGCTGGCCTACGAATCGTTCGCGCCCGTGAACTGGTGCCCCGAGCTCGGCACGGTCCTCTCGAACGAGGAGGTCATCGACGGAAAGTCCGAGCGCGGCGGCTACCCCGTCGTCCAGCTCCCGATGCGGCAGTGGATGCTCCGCATCACCGCCTACGCGGACCGCCTCCTCGACGGGCTCGACGCCCTCGACTGGCCCGAGTCGATCAAGGCGCAGCAGCGCAACTGGATCGGCCGCAGCGTCGGCGCCGAGGTCGACTTCCGCGTGCTCGGCCACGCCGAGGCGCCCGTCCGCGTCTTCACCACGCGCCCCGACACGCTCTTCGGCGCGACCTACCTCGTCCTCGCCCCGGAGCACCCGCTCGTGCAGACCGTGACCACGGCCGAGCAGGCGGACGCCGTCGCAGCCTACGTCGCAGCGACGGCCCGCAAGACGGAGCGCGACCGCATGGAGGACCGCACCAAGACGGGCGTCTGGACCGGCGCGCACGCCGTCAACCCGGTCAACGGCGAGAAAGTCCCGGTGTGGACCGCCGACTACGTCCTCGCGGGCTACGGCACGGGCGCCATCATGGCCGTCCCCGCCCACGACGTGCGCGACTTCGAGTTCGCGACGGCGTTCGGCCTGCCCATCCGCGAGGTCGTCCGGGGCGGCACGCTGGATTCGGACGGCGCTCTCGTCGAGGCCTACTCGGGCGACGGCCCGCACGTCCACTCTGACGCCTCCGGCCACGCCATCGACGGCATCGCGCAGGCCGGCATCTCGATCGACGGGATGACCACGGCCGACGCCAAGGCGGCCGTCCTCGCGTACCTCGAGTCCAACGGCGTCGGGCGGGCGCAGACGACACTGCGGCTGCGCGACTGGCTCTTTTCGCGGCAGCGCTACTGGGGCGAGCCGATCCCGATGATCCACCCGGCCGAGGGCGGCGCGCCGCGCCCGCTGCCCAAGTCCGCACTGCCCGTCCTGCTCCCGGACGTCGAGAGCTACGCGCCGGCGGGCACGGGCGAGTCGCCGCTCGCGGGCATCCCGGAGTGGGTGCAGACGACGGACCCCGAGACGGGCGAGGCCGTGCTCCGCGAGACCAACACGATGCCGCAGTGGGCCGGCTCGTGCTGGTACTACCTCCGCTTCATCGATCCGACCAACACCGGAGCACCCGTCGATCCCGAAAAGGAGGCGTACTGGATGCCGGTCGACCTCTACGTCGGTGGGGCGGAGCACGCCGTGCTCCACCTGCTCTACGCCCGCTTCTGGCACAAAGTCCTGTTCGACGCCGGCGTCGTGTCCACGGACGAGCCGTTCCGGAAGCTCGTCAACCAGGGCATGATCCTCGGCGAGGTCGAGTATACCGCCTTCCGTCACACCGACGCCTCGAGCGACGCCTTCGGCTACGTCTCGTCGGAGCACGTGGTCGAGAGTGGAGACGACGACGGGAGCATGGCTGACGTCCGCGACGGGAGCCTCCTCGTCGCTGTGCGTGTCCCCGAAGGCGACGTCCAGAAGAAGGGCGACGGCTTCGTGCTCCGGGAGCACCCGGACGTTCGTGTGACGAGCCGGGCGCACAAGATGTCCAAGTCGCGCGGCAACGTTGTCAACCCGGACGACATCGTGGCCGAGTACGGCGCGGACTCGCTGCGGCTCTACGAGATGTTCATGGGCCCGCTCGAGCAGGTCAAGCCGTGGAATACGCGCTCCGTCGACGGCGTCCACCGCTTCCTCGCCCGCGCCTACCGCCTGCTGCTGGACCGGGACACGGGCGTGCTCCGCGACTCCGTCACGCACGACGAGGCGACGGCCGACCAACTCCGCGTGCTCCATGCGACCATTCGAAAGGTCACGGACGACGTCGAAGCGCTACGCTTCAACACGGCTATCGCGGCGATGATGGAGTTCGTCAACGCGGCGACCAAGTGGGAGACCGTGCCGCGGAGCGTGGCCGCGCCGTTCGTGCTCCTGCTCGCGCCGTTCGCGCCGCACCTCGCCGAGGAGCTTTGGGCAGCGCTCGGTCACACGGACACGCTCGCGTACGAGCCGTGGCCCGAGGCCGAGGACCGGTACCTCGTCGAGGACACGATCCGCATCGCCGTGCAGGTCAACGGCAAACTGCGCGGAACGGTCGAGGTCCCAGCCGACGCCGACAAGGACGCCGTCCTCGCCGCGGCCAAGGCCGAGCCCAACGTCGCCCGCACCCTCGACGGCGCGACCATCCGGAAGGAGATCGTCGTGCCGGGCCGGCTCGTCAACATCGTCGTCGCATGACCGAGACGCCTGATGCCGAGCCGTTCGATGCCGAGGCGTGGGCCGAGCGGTGCGCCGCCCACGTCGCACAGACGATGGCGGGTGACGCCGCGCACGACGTCTCGCACGTCCGCCGGGTCGTCGCCAACGCGCGGCGGCTGGCCCTCGACGAGGGCGCGGACCTGCGCGTCGTGCTCCCGGCCGCATGGCTCCACGACGTCGTGACGGTCCCGAAGAGCAGTCCGGACCGCGCGCGCGCCTCGCAACTCGCCGCACATGCGGCGTCAGCATGGCTGGGAGACGAGGGCTTCCCGTCCGAGCTGATTGCGGCCGTCGCACACGCTGTCGCCGCACACAGCTTCTCGGCGGGCATCGCGCCCGAGACGCCCGAGGCGCGCGTCGTGCAGGACGCCGACCGCCTCGACGCGCTCGGCGCGGTCGGCCTCGCGCGCATGTTCGCGACCGCCGGCGCGATGGGCGCTGCGCTCTTTCACCCGGACGACCCGTTTCACGAGACCGACCGCCCGCTCGACGACCGCGCCTTCTCGCTCGATCATCTCGAAACGAAGCTCCTGCGTCTCCCGGGCACGATGCAGACCGCGGCGGGCCGCGCCGAGGCCGAGCGCCGGGCCGACGTCATCCGCCGCTTCGTCGCCGACCTGCGGACCGAGTTCAGCGCATGATCTGAGCGACGGCGTCGGCCGTGAGCGCGTCGAGCGAGTCGATCACGAGGTCGGCGTCCGAGAGGTCGGCCGCGTCGAAGCGGCCCGTCGTCACCGCGACGGCGCGCGCGCCGGCGGCCCGCGCGCAGGCGACGTCGAGCGGCGTGTCGCCGATCACGACGAGCTCGGCCGGGTCGACGGTCCGACGGAGGTGGGCACTCGCACGCTCGGCGGCGACGTGCGGAAGCGCGTTGCGGTCCTCGCGGTCCGACCCGTAGGCACCGAACGGAAACAGCGCCCGCTCGAGCCCGACCGCCTCGACCGTGAGGTACGCGAGCGGCTCGAGGTTGCCCGTCAGCAGCCCGACCGGCAGGCCCGACCCGGCGAGGCGGTGGACAGCCTCGGCCGCGCCCGCGATCGCCGTCGCTCTGGAGCCCGGCAGGCGCGTGAGCATGTCGGCATGGTAGGCGTCGAGGACGTCGGGGAGGTCGCCGTCGTCGAGGCCGAGGTCGGCGAGGAGGGCGCGGAAGATCTGCGGATCCGTCTTGCCTGAGAAGGAGACGGCCTGCGAGTCCACGGGGCGCCCGACGCGGGCCTGGAGTGTCGTCTCGACGGCCCGGCGGCCGACGCCGTGGCCATCGTAGAGCGTGCCGTCGATGTCGAAGAGCAGGATGGGCATGGAGAGGCGAAAGGGCGAAAGGGTGAAAACGACCGGCTGAGATGGTTCATCTGGCCCACCACCCCCACAAAAACATGTCATCCTGAACTCGTTTCAGGATGACAAGATTGGAGGGAGGCGGGTGACGCCAGGCGGCGGCGCGTGTGACGTTGGGCGGCGGCGCGTTGCCCGCCGACTACCCGTCGTAGGCCTCCTTGACGGCCTCGTCGCCGACGGGGACGGGGTACGCGCCCGAGAAGCAGGCGTGGCAGTAGCGCTCGCGGTCGTCGTGCGCCTCCTCGACCGCGTCGAGCATGCCTTCGACCGAGAGGTAGCCGAGCGAGTCCACGCCGAGCCACTCGGCGATGGCCTCGACGGACGGGAAGGCGTTGGCGGCGAGCTCCTCGCGGGACGGAAAGTCCATGCCGTAGAAGCAGGGCCACCGGACGGGCGGGCTCGCGGAGCGGAAGTGGACCTCGGCCGCGCCCGCGTCGCGGACCATCTGGACGAGCTGCTTCGCCGTCGTCCCGCGCACGATCGAGTCGTCCACCATCACGACGACGCGGCCCTTGAGGACGCCCGCGACCGGATTGAACTTGGTCCGCACCTTCAGCTCGCGGGACGTCTGGCCGGGCGAGATGAAGGTCCGCCCGACGTAGTGGTTGCGGATGAGGCCGATGTCGAGCTTGCACGAATGGCCCATCTTGTTGGACTCCGAGACGTAGCCGATGGCGGCCGTGTTGGACGAGTCCGGGACGGCCATCACGAGCGGGCGCTTGCCGTTGCCGGCGGGCACGGGGGCGTCGTGGGCGAGGCGCTTGCCCATCTTGCGGCGCACCTTGTCGACGGACGCGCCGAAGATCTTGGAGTCGGGGCGGGCGAAGTAGACGTACTCGAAGACGCACTGCGAGACGCCCGTCGGGCGGTCCGTGGCGACGCGCGGGAGGCAGACGCCGTCGAAGCCTTCGCCTGTGAGCGGGCTCGCGCCGGCCGCGACGCGCTCGATGCCGGCGCGGTCGATGACGAGCACCTCGCCGGGCTCGATGTCGCGCAGGAACGTCGCGCCGACGATGTCGAAGGCGCACGTCTCGGACGCGACGACGTAGGCCGGGTGCGTGCGGCCCTCGGCCGGCGGGAGGACTCCGAGCGCGAGCGGCCGGAAGCCGTTGGGGTCGCGGACGGCGATGAGCGCGTCGTCCGTGAGCATCACGAGCGAGAACGCGCCTTCGGCCTCGTGGAGGGCGTCCGCGATGCGCGAGACGGCGCCCTGCGCGCGGCTCTGCGCGGCGAGGTGCAGGAAGAGCTCGGAGTCCGACGACGTGCTGAAGAGCGTGCCGCGCTCGACGAGGCGCTCGCGGATGGCGCGGCTGTTCGAGAGGTTGCCGTTGTGCGCGAGCGCGAGGTTGCCCTCCTGGTAGTGCATCGCGAACGGCTGCACGTTGGCCGGGTTCGTCGCGGAGCCGGTCGTGGAGTAGCGCGTGTGGCCGATGGCGGCGTCGCCGAGCAGCGTCTGCTCGAAGATGGCCTCGTCGTCGAAGACGTCGAGCACGAGGCCGAAGTCCTTGTGGACGGGCATCGTCTGGCGCCCACGCGCCTCGTCGCGCACGGACGTCGCGATGCCGGCGGACTCCTGGCCGCGGTGCTGCAGCGCGTGGAGGCCGAAGTACGTCAGCCGGGCCGCGTCGGGGTGGTTGAACACGCCGAAGAGGCCGCAGTGGTCGCGCGGTTTGTCCACGGGGTCAGCCGGCAGGCCGGCGGGTGGTGGGTCCCGAAGGTTACGCCGACGGTCGGGATGCGGGATGTGGGATTCCGGGATGTGCAGAACGTTTACCAGACGCTCTGCGCATCCCACATGGCCCATCCCGCATCCTGTTCAGAGCTCGATCTCGACGCCCTGCTCCGGGATGATGACCCGGACGTCCGGGTAGGCCTCCTCGATCGTGTCGCGCATCCACTCCTTGGCCGCCGTCTCGCCGTGGACGAGCACGACGGTCTCGGGGTCGAGCGTGCCGACGATCGAGACGAGGTCGTCGCGGTGGGCGTGGCCCGAGAAGCGGAAGCGCTCGATGGTGGCGCGGACCGGGATCGGCCCGAGGCCCTCGTCGAACGTCATCGACTCGCCCGCGATGGCGGCGCGCTGGAGCAGGTCGCCCGGCGAGCCCTCTTTGGAGTAGCCGACGAAGAAGACGGCGTGGCGCGCGTCCGAGACCAGGCGCGCGGCGAGGTCGTAGCTCGGCGTGCGCTCGAAGAGCATGCCCGACGAGACGACGAAGATGCCGGCCTTGGCGATGGCCTCCTGCGTGCGCGACGTCGAGCGCGGGAGGCGCTCCTGGTTGACGCCGAAGACCTCGAAGTCGGGGTCGAGGCGCGGGCTCGTCTCGCGGGTGCGGTCGTAGATCTCGGCGATGGCGCGCATCGAGCCCGCCGTGTAGACGGGCGTGTCGCGCGGGATCGCGCCGCGCGTCTTGGCGCGGTCGATCATCGCGAGGACGTCCTGGCTGCGGCCGAGCGCGAAGACCGGCACGAGCGCGACGCCGCCGCGCGCGGCGACGGTCCCGAGCATGTCGCCGAAGCGGCGCTCCTCGGCCTTGCGCGTCGTCGCGGCCGCGTCGGGGTCCGCGCCGAGCGTGGACTCGAGGATGAGGACGTCCACGGACTCGTCCGGGAAGTCGGCCCCGGGCAGGATCGTCTGCGCCTGCACCGACGTGTCGGCGGTGTAGAACACGCGGCGGCGCTCGAGCACGCCGTCGGGGCCGACCTCGTCGCCGTCGAGCAGCACGCCGACCGCGCCGAGGACGTGGCTGGCGTGGTAGAACGTGCCGACGAGGTCGCCCTCGGCCTTGAGGCCGGCGAGGCGGAAGGGCGTGTCGAGCGGGTGCGTCTCGTAGACGTAGCTCAGCGCCTCGGCCGTCTCGACGTCGAACACGGGCGCGGTCTGCGTGCTGCCCTCCCGGACGCGCCGCTTCTGGAGGCGCGCCGACGACGGCAGCAGCACCTCGGCGAGCATCGCCGTGGGCCGGGACATGTGGACGTGCGCGTGCGGCACCTCGCGCGTCAGGACGGGCAGCGAGCCCAAGTGGTCGTGGTGCGCGTGCGTCACGATGATCTGGTCCACCGGGCGTGACTTGACGAGTTCGAAGGGCGGGAGCGCGTCGTAGCCGTCCTTGTCCGGGTCCATTCCGGCGTCGAGGATCACGCCCGTGCCGCCGAGTTCGATGTAGTGACACGAGGCGGCGATTTCGTTGGTGTCGCCGAGAGAGAGGTACCGCATGCAGAAGGGAAAGCGAATGCCTCAGGGTACCGCCGCCTGCGGGCCGCGTTTCTGCGTTTCCGGTTAGAAGGGCGGGGTGCGCCCCGACGTCCCCGTGCTCGCGACCGGGGTGCGGCGGGCATCACGCGGCTCGCGCCTCCCCGAGCCAGGCTCCCTCGCATCGCCGACGTCTGGGTCAGGACGCCAGAACCATGGAGGCTCGGCTCAGCCCTTCAGCCCGTCCCGCATCAGGTCCACGACGCGCCACATGGCCCACGCGGCGGCCGAGCGGTACGGGCGGTAGCGCTCGCCCGCGACGAGCAGCTCGGCCGGCGTCGGCCGGGCGTCGGCGTCGGTGAGGATGCGGTAGCCCTCCTGCACGCCGAGGTCGGCGACGGGCCAGACGTCGGGGCGGCCGAGCGTGAACATCATCAGCATGTGGGCCGTCCACGGGCCGACGCCGCGGACGGCGACGAGGGCGCGCTCGACGTCGGCGTCGGGCAGGGCGGCGAGGGCGTCGCGGTCCGGCAGGCGGCCGTCGAGGGCGCGCTCGGCGATGTCGTGGAGCGCAAGGGTTTTGGCGCGCGAGAGGCCGCAGGCGCGGAGGACGTCGAGCGGGGCCGTGGCGATGGCCTCGACGTCCGGCGTGAGGCCGTCGCCAAAGGCGGCGAGGACGCGCGCGTGGATCGTGCCCGCAGCGCGCCCCGAGAGCTGCTGGTAGACGACCGAGCGGATGAGCGCGGTCGCCGTCTCGTCCTCGGTGCGCGCCGGGACGAACGGGCCCGACGCGTCGAAGACGGGCTCGAGACGCGGGTCGAGGGCGACGAGCGCAGCGGCGACGTCCTCGGGGGCCGTCGCGACGTCTGAAACCGGGCCGGGAGCGGGAGGAACGGGTGAAGCGGAGTCGGACACGGGATCGGGGCGTTGGGCGCGGGCGTTGCGCGTGCGAGATTACGGGTCCCGCACCCACTGCCCTCATGCTCCGCCCTCTCCCGCTCGCGCTCCTCGCCACGCTCGCCGCCGGCTCGCTCGCCGGCTGCACCTTCGACGGCCGGACCGACGGCGGCTCGCCGCTCCACAACGACAACGGCGCGCTCGAGGCGCACCGTGACGCCGTCGCCGACGCCAACGACCAGATGGTGACCGAGCCGCTCAGCGACGCGCCCGTCCCGAGCGCGTCGCCCGTCCCGATGCCCCGCATGGGCACGGCCTCGAGCGGCCCCGCCCCGGCTGCACCCGGCGCGATGGCGTCGCCCGCCGCCCCGACGGCCGCACCGGCCGTCCCCGCCACCGCCCCCCAGTAACGCCATGCGCCGCCTCTCCCTCGCCCTGCTCGTCCTGACCGTGTCGGCGTGCAGCACGCCCGACGCACCCGCCGACGCCACGGCGACCGACGGGACAACCACGACGGCCGCCGCGCGGCCCGCCGACGCGAGCCTGCCCGTCCTGACGGTCTACAAGTCGCCCACGTGCGGCTGCTGCTCGACGTGGGCGCAGGCGATGGAGCGCGACGGCTTCCGCGTCGAGACGGTCGAGACCGACGACCTCGCGACGGTCCGCGACAGCCTCGGGATGCCGGGCGACCTCGCGGCGTGCCACATCGCGACCGTCGGCGGCTACGCCGTCGAGGGCCACGTGCCGCCGACGGCGATCCGCCGCATGCTGGCCGACCGCCCCGACGTGGCTGGCATCGCCGTGCCGGGCATGCCGATCGGCTCGGTCGGGATGGAGCAGGGCCCGACGCGGCAGCCGTACAACGTGCTGCTCGTGGGCAAAGACGGCGAGGCGCTGGTGTACGAGCACGTGCCTGGAGCCTGAGCCATGTCCGACACGCCACAGGAGACGCCCCGCTCGGGCTTCACGCTGGACCTGTCGTCGGGCGCAGCCGGCAAGCCGAAGCGGCCGAAGGGCTTCGTGCCAGTCGTCCAGAAGACGATCAACCTGACGACGACGAAGGCTGAGGCGACGGCTAAGACCGTCGACCCGGAGCCCGCGCGCCCGGAACCTGCCCGGACGTCCCGGCCAGACGCGCGACGGAACGACCCGCGACGGGACGATTCGCGGCGGAACGAGCCGCGCCGCGCTGACGCTCAGCGGACGGGTCCG
>JBBSUZ010000114.1:0-9280 GCA_038233965.1 Rhodothermales bacterium
CCCCGGGCCGTCGAGGACAAGATGCTGCGCCTCATCCGCCAGAACCGCCTCTCGAAGTGGTTCTCGGGCTACGGGCAGGAGGCCATCGCCGTCGGCTGCGCGCTCGCGCTCCGGGACACGGACTGGATGCTGCCGATGCACCGCAACCTCGGCGTCTGGACGACGCGCGGCGTCGAGCTGCGGCCGCTGTTCTGCCAGCTCATGGGCCGCGAGGGCGGCTTCACCAAGGGCCGCGACCGGACGTTCCACGTCGGCCTGCCGGACCGGCACATCGTCGGCATGATCTCGCACCTCGCAGCGATGCTGCCCGTCGCGGACGGCTTCGGGCTCGCCGCGCGCCTGGGCGGCACCGACAACACGCCGGCCGACGCCGTCGCGCTGGCGTTTACGGGAGAAGGCGCGACGCGCGAGGGCGACTTCCACGAGGCGCTCAACCTCGCGTCGGTCTGGAAGCTGCCCGTCATCTTCGTCGTCGAGAACAACGGCTACGGCCTCAGCACGCCGACGGCGGATGCCATTCCGGTCGAGAACATCGCGGACGCCGCGGCGGGCTACGGCATGCCGGGCGTGGTGGTGGACGGCAACGACATAGAAGCCGTTATTGCAGTGGTCAAGCACTCGGCATGGCGCGCCCGGCAGGGGCTGGGGCCGACGCTCGTCGAGGCCAAAACCTTTCGCATGCGCGGCCACGAGGAGGCGTCGGGCACCAAGTACGTCCCCGAGGCGCTCTTCGCCGAGTGGGGCCCGCGCGACCCGCTCGCCCGCTTCCGCGCCCGCCTGCTCGCGTCGGGCACGCCCGCAGCGACGCTCGACGCCATCGACGCCGAACTCGTCGCCGAGATCGAGACCGTCGCCGAGTGGGCGCTGACCCAGCCCGAGGTCGTGAGCACGCCCGAGGCCGAGCACGCCGACGTCTTCGAGCCGGCTGCTCCCGCGCTCCACCTCGCGCCCGCGCCCGACGCGCCCCGCACCGAGCAGCGCTTCATCGACGCGCTCTCGGACGGCCTCCGCAACGCGATGGACGCCGACGACCGGACGGTCCTGATGGGCCAGGACATCGCCGGCTACGGCGGCGTCTTCAAGCTCACGGCCGGCTTCGAGGAGCGCTTCGGGTCGGACCGCATTCGCAACACGCCGATCATCGAGTCGGGCGCACTCGGGGCGGCGCTGGGCCTCGCCGTCGCCGGCTTCACGCCGATCGTCGAGATGCAGTACGCGGACTTTATCACGTGCGGCTTCAACCAGATCGTCAACAACCTCGCGACGACGCACTACCGCTGGGGCCAGCCGGTCAATGTGACGGTCCGCGCGCCGTTCGGCGGCGGCATCGGGGCCGGCCCGTTCCACTCGCAGAGCCCCGAGGCGTGGTTCTGCCACGTGCCCGGCCTCAAAGTCGTCGTGCCGGGCTCGCCCGAGGACGCCAAGGGCCTGCTCCGCGCCGCCGTCGCCGACCCGAACCCGGTCCTCTTCTTCGAGCACAAGGCACTCTACCGCGGCCTCAAGGGGCTCGTCCCGGACGGCGACTACGCGATCCCGCTCGGGCAGGCGCGGACGGTGCGCGCCGGCCACGACCTGACGCTCGTCACGTGGGGCGTCGGCGTGTCGTGGGCCGAGGCGGCGGCCGAGACGTGGGCCGCCCGCGGCGTCGAGATCGAGATCCTCGACCTGCGGACGCTCGTCCCGTGGGACCGCGCCGCCGTCCTGGCGAGCGTCACCCGGACGTCGCGGCTGCTCGTGCTCCACGAGGCCGCGCGGACGTCCGGCTTCGGCGCCGAGGTCGCGGCCGAGATCGCCGAGGCCGCGTTCGGAACGCTCGATGCCCCGCCGGTCCGCATCGCCGGCGCGGACCTGCCCATCGCCTTCTCGAAGCAGATCGAGGCCGACGTCTACTCGGCCCGCGCCCGCCTCGACGCTGGCATCGAGCGCGTCGTGTCGTTCTGACGCGCTTGCGTGGGCAGATCGGCCGTCCTAACATGCGGGACATTTGCCCTGACGCCGATGGCCCGTTCGCGACTCCTCGCCGCCGTTGGCTTCGCCCTCCCCTTCGGGGTTCTGCTCCTCTCGAGCGCGGCGTCCGCGCAGACGTTCCACCCGGCCGATGGGCCGTGGACTCGGGACCACGAACTCGTCGGCTCGACGCCCGACGGCCGCGTATTCGCCCGTGTCGGCACCCGGCTTGGCGTAACGACGGACGCCGGCCAGACCTGGACCGTCGTCTCCGAAACGCTCGCCCCGACGCGCATCGCCGGCAGCGGAGCCGTGATCTACGGCGCGTTTCCCGACGGCGTCCGCCTCTCGCGCGACGGGGGCGCCACATGGGCGCCTTTCGGGCTCGATGGGCTGAACATTCGCGACATCGCCCTCTCGGAGACCGTCTACGCGCTTACCGAAACCTCCGTGTACCGGCTCGGCGACCTCGCCGTCTGGCAGCCGACCACGCGGCCCGGCGCGGCGGAGGGGGCCCGCCTCGCGCGCCTCGACGCCGCTGGAGGGACGGTCGCGGTTGGCGCGTTCGAGCAGCAGTGCAGCGGCATCTACGCGCGGGCCGCGTTCTACCGTTCGCGCGACAGCGGCGCGACGTGGACGCGCACCTCCGGCACGGGCTTCGTCGCCGATGTGGCCGTCGCGCTCGATGGCACCGCATACTTCGCGACGTCGGACGGGCTCGGGTGCCTCAACCAGCTGACCCCGGGCGGGCTCTTCTCACAGGGTCCGGGTCAGGCGCAGGCCTCGTTCCGCAGCGGCGGAGACACGGGCGGTGTCGACATCGGCCCCGCAGGGCAACCCGTCACGGCTCCGCCCGGCCTCGACCCGTCCCTGCACGTGTCCGGGCTCGCGCTTTCCGGCGATGCGGTCGTCTTCGGGACGCGGGCCGAAGCCGGAGCGTGCCTCGACCCGCCGTGCTCGTACCAGCCGCCCTCGGGGCTCTATGCCGTTCGTGCGGGCGAGGCCGAGCCGGTCGGCTTCGTGCCCTCCGAGGTCCGCTCGCTCGCCAGGGTCGGCGGGAGTCCCGTCGTCTCGTCGGACGGGGCGGTCTACCGCCTGAGCGGCGGCGTGCTGAGCTACCTGCCGTCCACGGGCGACGTCCGCGCATTCGTCTCGCTGCCGGGGCAGCCCGGCACGGTCGCGGCGCTCTCCGGCACCTATGGCGGATTTCTGCTCGGCGTGCCGCCGTCCACGGCTCCGGACCGGCTCCTGTCCTTGCAGACGACGTCGGCGGTGGTGCTCGGCGACCGGATCGTATCGGCGTCCAGCGCCATCTATCCCCCGGCAGGCGTCTTCGTGACGACCGCGGAAGGGCAGAGCAGGCCCACGCTCGTCTACCGCGACATCGGTTCCGTCGGGGTTGCTGCGAGCGGGGCCACCTACGCGGGAGCCGTGGACGGCGTCACGTACAACGGCAGCGCGCCGCCCGCACGACTCTTCCGCTCGGACGATCGCGGCGAGACGTGGACGCCCGATGACGCCGGCATGACCGCCCGCGACGTCTACGCCTTCACCGACGCCGGCCCGCTGCACCTCGTCGGGACGTCTTCGGGCGTCTTCGCCCGCACGCCCGGCGCGCCGTGGCACCTGGAAGGGCTCGAGGGACGGACTGTCTTCACGTTCACCGACGCGCCTGACGGCCTCCTCGCCGGGACCGACGACGGCCTGTTCCGCCGCGACGTCGCGGGCACGTGGACCCGCACCGGAGCCGGTCTCGACGGCCGCTCAGTCTACGCCGTCCTTACCACGACCGACGCTACCGGCGCGTGGACGGGCGTCGGGACGGACGCCGGGCTGTACCAGACGCGCCCGTTCGGCGTCACGGCCGAAGCCGCGCCTGTCGCGTCCGTGCTGAGCGTCCGGACGCTGCCGAACCCGGCGCGCGGCGTGCGCACGGTCCGCCTCGCGGGCGCGACGGGCGAGCGCCTCGCGGTGGCCGTGTTCGACGCACTCGGCCGCGTCGTCGCGGACCTCGGGACGGTTACGGCCGGCGACGTCCTGTGGGACGCGTCGGGCCTGCCGCCCGGCGTCTACCTCGTCCGCGTCACGGCCGGGTCCGGCGCGTCGGCGACGGTCCGGGCGGTCGTTGCACGGTAGTGCTGCCCGATTACCGCGCCCGCTGCGCCTCTGTCCGTCCACTCGCCCCCGCTCCGATGCCCCGCGTCCCGATGCCTCGCTTCGCACTCGTTCTCGCGCTCGTCCTCTCCGGCTGCGTGATCGGCTCGCACGGCAGGATGCCGCCGGCGACGGGGCCGGGTGGACCGTGGGTCGGCCTGGCGAGCCAGTTCGACTCCGGCGACGTCCGCGGGACTCCGGATAGCCAGTGGACGGTCGA
Source organism: Rhodothermales bacterium (assembly GCA_038233965.1). Taxonomy (GTDB): domain Bacteria; phylum Bacteroidota; class Rhodothermia; order Rhodothermales; family Rubricoccaceae; genus DASVSE01. Next base: position 4,322 of record JBBSUZ010000114.1, read on the forward strand.
GGTGATGCTCGGCCTTACGTCGCGCGTGACGTACCCGTCGCTCGGCTGCGCGGGCACGCTGGAGTACCAGGGGCAGGCCGCGTCTGGCGCGGCGGTGTACACCGAGACCATCACGAGCGGTCAGGACCGTTGCGTGGGCTCCGGGACGATCGAGCTGCTTCTCGACGGAGACCGCCTCCACTACTCGGCGCGGCACGAGAGCCAGCCGAGCGTGTCGGTCGGCCTGCTCACGCGCCCGTAGCGGGGCGGTCCGTCGCGTCGCGGCCCGTCGCGGCTCGGAGCGCGCCGATCGGCGACTCGCCGGAGCGCATCGCCGCGCGGACGGCCGCGTCGAGGTGGCCCGAGACCCGGACGAGCGTCATCTGGCCGTCGTCGAACGTGACGACGAGCAGGTCGCGGATCTCGTCGCCGCGCGTGCGGGCGTAGACGAACGCCGTCTCGCCGCCGTCGCGCGAGATCACGACGGGCTCCCAGCCGCGGGCCGCGATCCGCGCCCGCGCCCCGGCGAGGTCTGAGGTGACGTCCCCGACGGCGTACGTCCCGACGGCGACGCCGCGGACGTGGCGCAGCAGCTCGGCCGTGTCCTCGTCGCTGCCGACGATGCGGCGGGCGAGGCCGAGCGTCATCGGCCCGAACGCGAGTGCGTGGCCGCCTTCGAGCGTCGGCACGTCGCGGGCGACGTCGCGGTGGACGCGGGCGAGCTCGGCGGACATGCAGCCCGATGAGGCGAGCCCGACGGCACTCAGGGCCGCGAGCGTCAGGATGCGGGTCATGGCCGGACCGGCTTGGCGCGGCGGGCGTCCTCGCGGCGGGCGTCGGCGTCGGCGCGGCGGGCGGCGGCATCGGCCCGGCGGGCGTCGATGTCTGCACGCCGGGCTTCAGCATCAGCACGGCGAACCTCCGCGGCGGCGGCCGCGGCGCCTTCCATGCCGATCCGCTCGCCTTCGGCCTCGATGCGCTCGAGCTCGTCGTCGGAGAGGTCGGCGTCCGTGGCGACGTCCGGAATCCCGAAGTGACCGCCGAGGCTGCCGATGCGCGTGGGGTCCAGCAGGCCGTCGATGACGACGAACGAGGCGTCGCCCGAGTCGTGGTCCAGCGACACGACGGTCATGCCATCGAAGACGGTCCCGGTGTCGCGGACGTAGACCCAGACGTCGTCGCTGTCGTCGCCGTCGGGGCGGACGCGGACGAGCGTCGACCAGCCGTCTGCGATCATGTTGCGCTCGACCGTGGCGAGCTGGTCCGTGAGGCCATCGCGCGCGGAGTCGAGCGCGTAGACGCGGACGAGGATGCTGCGGAGGCCGCGGAGCATCTGCGCCGTGCCCTCGTCGTCGTCCTCGCCCACGGCCGAGGCGGCGAGGCGCAGCATCGCGCCGCGGAGGTTGACCTCGACCTTGGGCGGCCGGCTGAAGTAGGCGTCGAACTGGGACGGGTCCAGCGGGACAGGCTGGGCGGAGGCGGCCGTGGCCACGAAGGCGGCGAGGAGCGCCGCGAAGGCGAGTCGGTTCATGTCGGGGGGGAGTTGAAAGTCGTGTTAGAGCGTTCTGGCGGGTTCGAGGGCATCCGAGACGCGGCGCATCTCGACCGAGACGACGGTGTCCGCCGTGCGCTGTGCGCGGCCTACGATGGCGAGCGCCAGCAGCAGGTCCGAGCGTGCCGCGACCGAGTCGGCGGGCGAGATCGAGGCGACCTCGTCGTCCGGCACGGCCGTCTCGATCGTCGGGGGCACGACGACGGGCGTCGAGCCGGGGACCGGATCTTCGGTGCGGGTCCGTGGACCGGGTGCGATGCGCGGACTGGGTCGTGTCACAGCTGGTCGGGGCGCGACCGGCTGAGCGGCGATCTGTGGCGCGACCGGCTCCGGGACGGCTGCGACCTCGACGGGCTGGGGCGTCGTGCCCCCGTCGGAGCCGGGCGGTTGGGATGACGCGGGCACGTCGGGCATCGTGGCGACCTGCGGCGTCTCGGGGCGCTGATCCGGCCACGCGGCGCGGAGGACGAGCAGTGCCGCGGCGAAGGCGATCCCGACGGCGATGCGGCGGCTCCAGACCGGCCGTGCCGACGGCCGCGCGGCCGCGGGGTCTGCGGGGCGGTCGGATGCGAGCCGCACGTAAAAGGGCGCCGCGTCACGGTCCGACGTGCCACGTGCTGCTGCGAGGGCAGCCGCAAGCACGTCGGGCGGGCACGTCGCGTCGGCGAGCATGGCCATCTCGGGCACCGGCGAATGCTCGCAGTCGGCCTCGGCGAGGCAGGCGGCGCAGGCGTCGGCGTGCTCCGCGAGGCGCGCGTCGGCGCCCGGCAGGCCGGCGACGGCGGCGTCGACGAGGCGGTCGAGGTCGGGGCAGGTCATGGGCATGGGACCAGGTCGGGGACCGACGTCTGGAGGGCGGCGCGGAGTCGGGCCCGCGCGCGGTGGAGGTACACCTTGACGGTCGTGAGCGGCAGGGAGAGCGCCTCGGCGATCTCGTCGTAGGCGAGGCCTTCGACGTCGCGGAGGACGACGAGCGAGCGGAACGGCTCGCCGAGCGTGGCGAGTGCGGCCTCGAGGCCGGCGCGGAGCTCTCGCGTTTCGGTGTCGGCGTCGGGCGTCGCGGCGTCACACGCGAGATCGACGTCGGCGTCTGTCGGGTGGGGGCGGACGGCGCGGCGGCGGAGCAGGTCGAGCGCGGCGTTGCGGGCGACGCTCGCGGCCCACCCGCGCTGCCGCTCGGCCGGGACGTCGGCGCCGTGCTTCCACAGCTTGACGAGCGCGTCCTGGGCCGCGTCGGCGGCGTCGTCCGCGTTCCCGGTCACGCGCAGCGCGACGCGGTAGACGAGGTCGGCGTGGAGACGGACGAGAGCGTCGGCGGGCATCGGAATCAGAGGGCGTCATCTGAACGACGCGGCCGGACTCCGGGAGGTTACACGCGGTCTGAGGAATCTCACACGACGAACGGAAGGCGCGCCCGAGCCCGGACAGTCCGGACCGAGCACGCCTTCAGTGTTGTGAGTCCCACGGCCTGCTGTTACCGCACCGGCCGGGCGTCGAGCATGCGCCACTCGCCGCCGCGCTCGACGCGCGCGGCGAGCACGACCGGCCCGAGCGTCGGGCGGACGCGGCCGGTCCACGACGTCCCGCTGCGGCGCAGCGCGACGCGGAGCACGGAGCCCTCGAAGAGCGCGACCTCGGCCGCGCCGTCGACCTCGGCTGTGACCTGCGCCGCCCGGTTGCGGCCAAAGACCTCGGGCGCGTCGAGGACGCGGTAGCGGACGCCCTGCTCGACGCGCCACGCGGGCCCGCCGGAGGCGGACGCCGTCACCTGCGTCGTGTGGCTCAGCGCAGCGGCCGTCTGGGCGCCGGGCTCGGCCACACATCCGCCCGTCGGCCAGCGCCGGGCGACGGCGTCGTCGGGCGTCAGCGGAGTCGCGAGCAGTTGCCAGCGGGCGTCCTGCGGCAGGTGCGTGCGGACGAACTCGTCGGGCGGGACGTCGAACCACGTCGACAGCGTCGGGGCGTCGGCGGCCCACGTTGGGTCCGAGAGCGTCCAGCGGCCGTCGACGCGCGCCGCGACCCACATGTGGAGCCCGTCCGGCGAGACGTTGGCCACGCCCGTCGGCGGCGTCGCCCACCCGCCGACGGCGACGGCCTCGAGGCCGAGGCGCGTCGCGAGGGCGACGGTCAGCCGCGCGATGCCCTCGCAGACGCCCCGGTGCGTCGCCAGGACAGTCTCGGCGGACTGGCTCGGGCGAGGTCCGCTCAGCGCGGCCTGGTCATACGAGACGCGCGTCGCGGCCCACGTAAAGGCGGCCCGCAGGCGCTGTGCCTCGGTCCGTGACGTCCGCCGGAGGTGCGCCGCGAGCCCGTCGAGTGAGCGTTCGGCCGAGTCGTCCGACGCGGACGCGCGGCGGTCGAGGTCCGCCCACGGCTGCGACCGGAGCGGCGCCGGGCACGTCTGCGCCGAGGCGACGGGAATCAGCGCGATGAGGGCGAGGGCAGCGAAGAGGCGCACAGGATCGGACAGCGGGTTCGTCCGTGTATCGGCTGGCACTCGCCTCCAGCCGATCAACCGCGCCCGATGGAACGCCAGCGCACGACCGAGCCGCTCCGCACGGCCCGCAGTCGCGCGTCATCCCGTCGCGGATAGCATCCCGGCCATTTTCCTGGCCTCACGGGCAGCGGCCGACGCGAAATCGCGCCCGCTCGACGCGTACAGGATGCTGCGCCCGACGTTGACGAGGATCGGCCCGCCCGCGTTGGCGTCGAGGACGTCGCCCGCGCTCCCGCCCTGCGCGCCGACGCCCGGGACGAGGAAGGGGACGTCCGGGTGCGCACGCCGCAGGTCGCCGAGCACCTCCGCCCGCGTCGCGCCGACGACGAAGCCGACCGTTCCGGGCTGCCCGGCTCCCGCCGCGACCGCCATGCGGGCGACGTGCCTGTAGAGCGGCTCGCCATCGACGGCGAGTGCCTGGACCGCAGCGGCGCCCGGGTTGGACGTCGCGACGAGCGCGAACGCACATCGGCCGGCACAAACGTCGGCGTCGTCCAGGAAGGGCGCGAGGCTGTCCGATCCCATGTACGGCGCGACCGTTGCCCCGTCGCCGTCGAGTCCGGTAGGCGGCTCGGCGAAGAGGGCGCGGGCGTAGAGGCGGCCCGTGTTGCCGATGTCGCCGCGCTTGCCGTCGAGGATCAGCAGACGGCCCGTCTGGCGGACGTGCGCGCAGACGTCGGCGAGGGCGTGGGCGCCGTCGGGACCGAGGGCCTCGAAGAAGGCGAGGTTGGGCTTGAAAGCCGCAGCGATGTCACAGCATGCGTCCGTTATTGCATTACAAAACCCGACGACGCCCGACGCGTCTCGAGATAAGCCGGAGGGCATCGCGTCCAGGTCCGGATCGAGCCCGACGCACAGCACGGAGCCGGCATCGCGCGCGGCGCCGCCGAGGCGCGCCGGGAAGGGGAGAGGGGGCATGTCAGGCGCGGGA
>JBBSUZ010000115.1:0-9257 GCA_038233965.1 Rhodothermales bacterium
GAGCTACTACTCGGTCGCGCGGCGCCTCTCCGAGGAGATCCCCGGCGCGTTCTACCCGAACGTGGTGGACCACCCGGCCAACGCCGAGGCGCACTACAGGACGACCGGCCCGGAGCTGTGGGAGCAGACCGACGGCCGCATCTCGCACTACATCGCCGGCGCCGGCACCGGCGGCACGATCTCGGGCACGGCGCGCTTTCTCAAGGAGCAGAACCCGGACCTCCAGGTGGTCGGCGTGGACCCGTTTGGCTCGGTCTACCACACCTACTTCCACACCCGCGTCTTCGACGAGGACGCCATCTACCCGTACCTCATCGAGGGCGTCGGCGAGGACATCCTGGCGGGCAACATGGACTTCGACCTGTGCGACGACTTCGTGCAGGTGACCGACAAGGCGGCGATGCAGATGACGCGGCGCCTCGCCCGCGAGGAAGGCCTCTTCGTCGGCCAGTCGTGCGGCATGGCCCTCGCGGGCGCGCTCGACTGGCTCCGCGACCACCGCGAGACGCTGAGCCCCGAGTCGGTCGTGGTCGTGATGCTGCCGGACACGGGCTTCCGCTACCTCTCGAAGACGTTCAACGACGAGTGGATGCGCCGCAACGGTTTCCTCGAGGAGGCGCAGACGCTCACCCTCAGCGACGTCCTCGCCGCGCGGCGCAACGCCGAGCCGGTCGTGGCCGTCACGCCCGACGCCACGCTCGCCGAGGCGATCTCGGCCATGATGGAGCACGGCATCTCGCAGATGCCCGTCCTCGACGGCACGCTGGTCGTCGGCTCGCTGAGCGAGCGCGGCGTGCTCAACCACCTCATCGGCGACGCCGGCGCCCGCGACCGGCCCGTCCGCGACGTCATGGCCGCGCCGCTGCCGGTCGTCCGCCGCTCGGTCCACCTCGACAACCTCACGGCGACGCTCGACGGCGAGGCCGGGGCCGTCCTCGTGCAGGACGACGTCTCGGGCGACGGCGCACCGCCGGCCGCCTTCCACATCATCACCCGCAGCGACCTCATCGCCGCCCTCGCCACTGCCGGTCGCCAGCGCGGCGCCGCCTGAGCCACCGGCCCTAGCTTCCACCCCACACCACCCGACGTTTAGATGGAACCGCAGCCGCAGGACGCCTCCCTCCAGATCGAGCTCGACGAGTCGATCGCCGAGGGCGTCTACACCAACCTCGTCATGATCGCGCACAACCCCGAGGAGTTCGTGCTCGACTTCATCCGCGTGCTCCCGGGCGTGCCCAAGGCGCGCGTCAAGAGCCGCGTCGTCGTCACGCCGGGCCACGCGAAGCGCCTGCTCGCGGCCCTCGCGGACAACCTGCACAAGTACGAGCAGCAGTACGGCGAGATCGGCGAGATCCACCCGGAGCCGCAGGGCATGTTCACGATCCCCGGCGGCGAGGCGTAGCCGCGGGCCCAGACCCGTGGTAGGCGTAGGGGCACAGCTTGCTCTGCCCGTCGGTCAGGACGGCGACGCGGTGGCTCCGTAGGGGCACAGCAAGCTGTGCCCCTACGGAATGCCTGGAATGCCGACGGGTCGGGGCGGGCGTAACGGCCGTCAGCCGATCCGGTCGAACCCGGCGAGCGCGGCGAGGCGCTCGGGGAGGACGACCGAGCCGTCCGCCTGCTGACCGTTCTCCAGCAGCGCCGCGACGATGCGCGGCAGGGCGAGCGCCGAGCCGTTGAGCGTGTGGACTGGCTGCGGCTTCCCGCCGCCCTCGGGGCGGAAGCGGATGCCGGCGCGGCGCGCCTGGAACGCCTCGAAGTTGGACACCGACGACACCTCGAGCCACCGGCCCTGGCCCGCGCTCCACACCTCGAGGTCGTACTTCTTGGCCGGCGTGAAGCCGAGGTCGGACTCGCACATCAGCAGGCGGCGGTACGGCAGCCCGAGCACGCGGATCGCCCGCTCGGCGTCCTCGCGCAGCGCCTCGAGCGCGTCGTAGCTCGTGTCCGGGTGGACGAAGCGGACCAGCTCGACCTTGTCGAACTGGTGCAGCCGGTTCAGGCCGCGCACCTCCTTGCCATACGAGCCGGCCTCGCGGCGGAAGCACGGCGTGTGCCCGGCGACCATCACGGGCAGGGCCGCGGCGTCGAAGATCTCGTCGCGGTAGAGGTTCGTCAGCGGCACCTCGGCCGTCGGGACGAGGTAGAGGTCATCGGTCTGGGCGTGGTACATCTGGCCCTCCTTGTCGGGCAGCTGGCCCGTGCCGAGCGCGCTCGCCTCGTTGACGAGCAGCGGAGGCTGGACTTCGGTGTAGCCGTTCTCGGTCGCGAGGTCGAGGAAGAGCGCGATGAGGGCGCGCTGGAGGCGGGCGCCCTGGCCGATGTAGAACGGGAAGCCGGCGCCCGTGACCTTCGTGCCCCGCTCGAAGTCCACGAGGCCATGCGCCTGCGCGATCTCCCAGTGCGGCTTCGCGTCAAAGCTGAACGTCGGGTGGTCGCCCCATTCGAAGACGACCGTGTTGCCGTCGGGCCCGTCCGGGTTGAACGGCGGGACGCTCGGGTGCGGCGGGTTCGGGATCTCGTAGAGCAGGCGGCGGACGTCGGCATCGGCATCGCGGCCCTCGGCTTCGAGCGCCTTGACGGTCTCCTTGAGGCCAGCGGCGGCGTCGCGGAGGGCAGCCGCCTCGTCCTTCTTGCCGGCCTTGAACAGCTCGCCGATGGTGCGCGAGGACGCGTTCATCTGCTCCTGCGCCTCCTGCGCACGCGTCACGGCGTCGCGGCGGCGCGCGTCGGCCGCGAGCAGGGCGTCGACCTCGGAGCCGTCGCCGGTCTTCTTGGCAAGGATGGCCGCGCGGACGCGGTCGGGGTCGGTGCGGAGCAGGTCGAGGTCGATCATCGCGGGTCGGGAAGCGTTGGGTCAAAATGCGAGAGCGGGCGCTCGCGTGCGTGCAGGAACGCGCGAAGAGCGACGCGGCCGGGGCGTACCTTTTTCGACCACCGTCGCCCCCCGACCCGATGCAGCGCCTCGCCCTGTTCGCCCTCGTCCTCCTCGCAGCCGAAGGGCTCGCCGGCTGCAGCGCCAGCCCGCCGGCCTCCGTCTCGGCGCTTCCCGGCACGACGTGGCTCGTGGACCGGATCGTCGAGCCCGACGGGTCGGTCCGCCGCGGAACCGGCGAGACGGTGAGCTTCGGCGCCGACGGGCGCGTCTCACTGACGTCCTGCAACGTCTGCTCGGGCAGCTACTCGGTGACGTCGGCGGGCATGCTGACGCTCGCGCCGAACCTCGCCTGCTCGCTTCGCGCCTGCCCGGCCGGCGTGACTGAGCTCGAGCGCGAGATGGTCGGCCCGCTGCGCGCGTCCCGCGACGGCGAGTACCTCGTGCTGGCCGCGGCCGACCGCCAGATCCTGCTCCTCCCCGACGCCGTCCCGGACGTCCAGCCCGACGCGCCCGTCCGATAAGAGGAGAGCACAGCTGCTCTGTTTCCACCTGAACCCCATGCTCGCTCGCTGACGCTCGCTCGCTGTCCCCCTTCAAGGGGGACAGCCTGAGCGCGCGGTACGAGCGTCAGCGAGTGCGCGGTCAGGGGGTTCTGGACTGAGACGACGGCTCTACGCCCCCTTCGCCACGGCGGGCGCGGCCGGGCGCTCGCGGCGCATCACGACGAGCCCGGCGATGACGAACACGCCGCCGAGGACCTGCCGCAGCACGAGCGGCTCGCCGAGCAGCACGACGCCCGCGGCGACGCCCACGAACGGCGTCAGGTTGGAGAACGCCGCCGCCCGGCTCGGGCCGACGCGCTGCACGGCGTCGTACCACAGCCAGTACGCGACGCCCGTCGAGAGCGCGCCCGAGTAGAGCAGCGCCGCCCACGGCTTCCAGCCGACGCCCGCCCAGTCGATGCCCCCGAGGTCGGGAATGGCGAGCGCACCGAGGATCGGGACGGCCAGCAGCACGCCCCAGAAGGAGAGCCCGACCGACGTCGCGCCGCGGTCCAGCAGCGTCCGGCTCCAGACCGTGGAGAGGCCCCAGGCGACGGCGGCGCCGAGCAGGAGCGCGATCCCGACAGCGTCGCCGTGGACGTCCGCGTCCGGCTTCGCCGTCACGACGAGCCCGACGCCGGCGAGGCTGACCGCGAAGCCGATCCAGCCGATCCGCTTCAGGCGGTCCACGCCGAGCAGGTGGCCCGCCGCCGCCGTCACGAGCGGGCTCGCCGCGATGAGGATGGCCGCCGCGCCCGCTGTCGTCCGCGCGATGCCCAGGATGAAGCCGACCTGGTAGATCACCTGCCCGAGCAGGCCGAGCCCGATCACCTGCCATGCGCCCGCCTTGAACGTGACCGCCATCGGGACGCCCCGTGCGCGGCAGCGGACGGCGTGGATCGCGCCGAGCACGCTCGCCGAGATCGCGAACCGGATCACGTTGACGACGAGCGGCGGCAACACCTCCAGCGGGACCTTGATCGCCGCGAAGTTGAGCCCCCAGAACAGGACGACGAGCGTCAGCCCGACCTCGGGCGGAAACGACAGCGGACGGCGCACGCGAAAACGGGTGGAGACGGCCAACGTAGCCCGCCCGATCTCCGCATCTCCAGCGCGCGGACCCCGCCGGGCGTCCGGCGCGTACGTTCCACGCAATCCGCACAGCCTGTCGCCCCGCGAATGCCGCCTATCCGGAAGCTCTATTACTCCATCCGTGAGGTGTCGGACCAGACCGGCCTCGAGCCGCATGTGCTCCGCTTCTGGGAGGGCGAGTTCGACGCGCTCGCGCCGCGGAAGAACCGCGCCGGCAACCGGACCTACACCGCCCGGGACATCGACGTCCTGCTGCGCATCCAGCGCCTGCTCCGCGACGAGAAGTACACCATCGAGGGCGCCCGCATCGTCCTCACCCGTGAGCTCGAGTCGCCCGACGCACCCGCGCCGGCTGCCCCGGCCGACGCCCGCGCCGAGCTCGTCCGCCTGCGCGCCTTCCTCGCCGAGCTCCTCGACCGCCTCGACTGACGCGCCCCCGCGCTCACCCCGCCCGTGCACGCCCGTCTGCTCGCCTTCTGGGACGACCTCCGCTCCAGCTACTGGTTCATCCCCAGCCTGATGGCCGTTGGCGCGGTCGCCCTCGCCTTGGGAACCGTCCACCTCGACACCGTCCTCGGCGACGAGTGGATCCGCGGCGTCGACTGGTTGCGGGCCAACAAGCCGGACGGCGCGCGGCAGCTGCTCTCGACTGTCGCCGGCTCGATGATCGGCGTCGCTGGCGTCACGTTCTCGATCACGATCGCGAGCGTCGTCTACGCCTCGGGCCAGTACGGCCCGCGGCTGCTGACCAACTTCATGGCGGACCGCGGCAACCAGGTCACGCTCGGCACCTTCATCGCGACGTTCCTCTTCTGCCTGCTCGTCCTGCGCACGATCCGCGCGGCGGACGAGCCCGCGGGCGACGCCGCCGACGCCTTCGGCCCGTTCGTGCCGCACATCGCGATCCTCGTCGCCTTCGGGCTCGCGCTGGCCAGCATCGCCGTCCTGATCTTCTTCATCCACCACGTCCCCGAGTCGATCCACGTCTCGAACGTCATCGCGGGCGTCGGCCGGGAACTGGACACGCGGGTGCGGACGCTCTTCCCGGAGCGCATCGGTGAGGACGCGGGCGAAGACGCCCCGGCCGACACGCCGACCGATGCCGTCGACGTCGCGGCAGACGGCGCCGGCTACGTCCAGGGCGTCGACTCGGACGCGCTCGTCGCCATCGCGGCCAAACATGACCTGGTGCTCCACGTCTGCGCCCGCCCCGGGGACTTCGTGGCCGAGGGCGACGCGCTCGTCTCGGCCGCCCCGCCGGACCGCGTCTCGGACGACGCCCGCGACGCGCTCCGCCTCGCCTTCGCGTGGGGCAACCAGCGGACCGGCCGGCAGGACGTCCGCTTCCTCTTCAACGAACTCGTCGAGATCGCGGCTCGCGCGCTCTCGCCCGGCGTCAACGACCCGTTCACGGCCATCTCGTGCCTCGACTGGATGTCGGCCGCCCTCAAGCGCCTCGCCGCCGCGGACGTCCCCGGACCGAACCGGCTGGACGACGCGGGCACGCTGCGCGTCGTCGCCCTGCCGACGCGCTTCCCCGAGTTCGTCGACGTCGTCTATGGCCAGCTGCGCCCGTACCTCGCCGGCGACCGCAACGCGGCGCTGCACGCACTCGTGACGCTCGGCGAGGTCGCGGGCCGGACGCGCCACCCGAGCCAGCTCGCCGCGCTCCGCGTCCAGGCGGACGCCCTCGCCGAGGCCGTCCGCGCGACGCTCGTGATCCCGGCCGACCTCGCCGCCGTCCAGGCCCAGGCCGACGCCACGGCACTCCGGTTTGCGCGGGCGATGTGAAGCGACGTGCCGTTTTGCCGGATCGCTTGCCGTGCCTGCCCGGCCCGTCTAGCTTCCGACCTCCGCCGCGGCACCCGCCCCGGTCGGACCTCGGGTAGTGGCGCAGCCAGGTAGCGCACCAAGCTGGGGGCTTGGGGGTCGTGGGTTCAAATCCCGCCTACCCGACACGACGACGCGCGGTCTCCGTTGAGGAGGCCGCGCGTTTCGCGTTGCGAAAACCGGGATGGGGGATACGGGATGCGGTCAGACGCTTCTGCTCATCCCGTATCTCCGATCCCGTATCCCGCCCATTCAGATCGCTCCCTTCTCGAGGAACGGGTAGCGGAAGTGCGTCGCCGGGACGAACGTCTCCTTGATCGTCCGCAGGCTCGTCCAGCGGAGCAGGTTGACGGCCGAGCCGGCCTTGTCGTTCGTGCCCGAGCCGCGCGCGCCGCCGAACGGCTGCTGCCCGACGACGGCGCCCGTCGGCTTGTCGTTGAAGTAGACGTTGCCGGCGGCGTCCACGAGGCGGTCCGCGGCGCGGGCGAGCAGCGCCCGGTCCTGGCAGAAGATGGCGCCGGTGAGCGCGTACGGGCTCGTCCGGTCCACGAGCTCGAGGGTGTCGTCCCACGACGTGCCGGTCGGGACGACGTAGATCGACGCGACGGGCCCGAACAGCTCCTCGCGCATCGTCTCGTACATCGGGTCGTCCACGACGAGCACGGTCGGGTCGATGAAGTAGCCGACCGAGTCGTCGAACGTGCCGCCAGCCGCGACGCGGACGCCCTCGGCAGAGGCGGCGCGCTCGATGTAGCCCGTGATCTTGTCGAACGCGCGGCGGTCGATGACCGCGTTGACGAAGTTCGAGAAGTCGCCCGGGTCGCCGACCGTGATCTCGCTCATCTGCTGGACCAGCTCGCGCTCGACGTCTGGCCAGATCGCCTCGGGCACGTAGCAGCGCGACGCCGCCGAGCACTTCTGGCCCTGGTACTCGAACGAGCCACGCACGATGGCCGTCGCGACGGCCGCCGGGTCAGCGGACTCGTGGGCGACGATGAAGTCCTTGCCGCCCGTCTCGCCGACGATGCGCGGATACGTCCGGTAGCGCCCGACGTCGGAGCCGATCGTCTTCCAGAGGGCGTTGAACGTAGGCGTCGAGCCCGTGAAGTGGAGACCGGCGAGGTGCTCCGAGGCCATCACCGGGTCACCGACGTCCGCGCCGTCGCCGGGGAGGAGCGTGATGACGCCCGGCGGCAGGCCCGCCGCCTCGAACAGCTCCTGGATGACGTAGGCCGAGAGCAGCTGGGCCGGCGCGGGCTTCCACAGCACGACGTTGCCCATAAGCGCAGGCGCCGCGGGCAGGTTGGCCGCGATGGCGGTGAAGTTGAACGGCGTCACGGCGAACACGAAGCCCTCGAGCGCGCGGTACTCCTGCCGGTTCCACACGCCGGGCGAGCTGATCGGCTGGCCGGCGTAGATCTCGGACATGAACTGCACGTTGAAGCGCAGGAAGTCGATGAGCTCGCACGCGGCGTCGATCTCGGCCTGGTACGCGTTCTTGGACTGGCCCCACATCGTGGCCGCGTTCATGCGGTCGCGGAAGGGACCGGCGAGCAGGTCGGCCGCCTTGAGGAAGACGGCGGCGCGGTCGGTCCACGCCATGCGGGACCAGTCGTGCCGCGCCTCGAGCGCACCCGTTATTGCATTCTGGACATCCTCGGGACGCGCCTTGTGCACCGAGGCCAGCACGCGCGCGTGCTCGTGGGGCGACGTCACGGTGTCCGTCCGCCCCGTCTCGATGTGCTTTCCGCCGATGACGGGCGTGACGGTCGGCTGCTCGTCCGCGAGCGCCGCGTACGTTTTCTGGAGCGACGCCCGCTCCGCGGAGCCGGCCGCGTAGGCGCGGACGGGCTCGTGGATCGCGACGGGCGGCTGGGCGATGGCGTTGTTCATCGGGTCGGGAAGAGAGAGGGTCGCGCAAGGTAGAGACACCCGGCGCAGCGGTCCGAGCCCGGTGCCGATCCGGCATCGACCGGGGCCCCCCACGTCGCCGACGTCCACCCGACATCGACCGAAGGGGTGCAGCATGCCGTGCCCTACGAAATGGGTGGCGGGGGCGTCGCGGTGGATGGTGGGGACGGCCCGGCCGGCGACGCCCCGCCAGGGCGTCTCTACCTTGGCGGTTTCGCCCGACGCCCCGCCGTGCTCTCCTTCGAACAGACGGTCGCGCTCCGCTACCTCCGCGGCGCGACCGGCCGCGATGACCGCCGCGGCTTCCTGCGCTTCGTCGTCGTGGCAGCGGTCGGCGGCGTCGTCGTGGGGACGGGCGCCCTCCTGCTGGCCATGATGATCGTGCGCGGCTTCAGCCGCGAGATCGAGGCCAAGATCGTCGGCTTCGGGCAGCACGTGCAGGTCGAGTCGCTTGTCGGCGAGCCGCTCGCCGGGACCGACTCGCTCGCCCGCGCGCTCAGCGCCGTGCCCGGCGTGACCCACGTCGAGCCCGCCCTGCTGGACTTTACCCTCCTGCGCGGCCGCCGCGAATCCGGCCGCCCCGGCGTCGACGGGGCCATGCTGTGGGGCACGACCGAGGCCGGGCAGCCCTTCATCGGCGACCACCTCACGGCCGGCCGCCTCTCGTTCGCCGACGACGCGCAGGGCCGCCCGGGGCTCATCATCGGCGCGCGCTACGCCGAGCGCCTCGGCCTGAGCGTCGGCGACGCGGTGACGGCGTTCTCGACGCGTGGCCTCGGGCAGGGCACCATCACGTCCAAGCCCCGCGTGCGCGTCTTCCACGTCGCCGGCCTCTTCCAGACCGGCCTCGGCGACTTCGACGAGCGCTTCGTGTACGCCGGCATCACGCCCGTCCGCAATCTGTTCGCCTACGCGCCGGACCAGTCGACGCGCATCGACCTCACGCTGACGGACCGCGCGCTCGCGCCGCAGACGGCCCGTGCCATCACGGAGACGTTCGGCCC
>JBBSUZ010000116.1:0-9201 GCA_038233965.1 Rhodothermales bacterium
CGCGGCCGAGCTGGCGCAGCATGTCGGCCCGCTCGCGGCCGTAGACGGCCTCCATGATGCGGTTCTCGAAGTAGACCGTGCAGCCCTCGTTGAGCCAGAAGTCGCTCCAGGTGGCGTTGGTGACGAGGTTGCCGGACCACGAGTGGGCGAGCTCGTGCGCGACGAGCGACACGAGCGAGCGGTCGCCGGCGAGGATCGTCGGCGTGGCGAAGGTCAGCGTCGGGTTCTCCATGCCGCCGAACGGGAACGAGGGCGGCAGCACGAGCAGGTCGTAGCGGCCCCAGCGGTACGGCCCGTAGAGGCCCTCGGCCGCCGTCACCATCTGCTCGACGTCGCGGAACTCGCTCTCGGCCGGGCCGGCGACGGCGGGCTCGGCCCAGACGCCCGTCCGCTCGCCGAGCGAGCGGAACTCGAGGTCGCCCACGGCGAGCGCGATGAGGTACGGCGCGACCGGGTGCTCCATCTGGAACGCGAACTGCCGGCGGCCGTCGGGCATGAGGGCCGGGTGGCCGTCGGCGTCGGCGCTCATGACGGCGGTGAGGCCGGCCGGCGCCGTGATCGCGGCGTCGTAGGTCTGGCGGATGCCGGGGCTGTCCTGCGTCGGGATCCACGTGCGCGTGAGGATGGCCTCGCCCTGCGTGAACATGAACGGCTGGCCGGACGACGTCTGGGCCGGCGCGAGCCACTGCACGGCGCCGGCCTCGGGACGCGTGCGGTAGTGGACCACGACGAGCCGGCTGCCGGGCATGTCGCCGACGAGCGGGTCGGCCGGCGGCAGCATGACCGTCAGCGGCGCGCCGAGCAGCGGGTCCGCCGCGCCGACGGTGAACGTGAGCGGCGCGCCGGCGGCGTCGGTGACGCGCTGGATGTCGAGTGTGCGCGTGTCGAGCACGACCTCGCGCGCCTCGGGGCGCGCGGCGACGGTCAGCGTGGCCGTCCCGCCGATCGTCTTCGCGGCCATGTCGACGGTGAGGTCGAGGGAGACATGCGTGACGCGGGCCTCGGCGGGCCGGGCGTACGAGTGGACGTCCTGTGCGAGCACCGGGCGGGCGGGCGCCCGCTGGCCGTCATCACGGCCGGACTGGCCGGTGGCATCCGCAGAGGCGTCCGCGGCGGATCGCGTGCCCGAGCAGCCCGCGGCGAAGAGGGCGGCGAGGAGCATCGCGGCGGGGATGGAGAGTCGGCAGCAGGGCATGGGCGCGGGGGAGAGAGGCGTCGAAGATAGGCGGCCCGCCCGCGACGGCCGGAGCGGCGTCGCGAGCGGAAGGCGGAGCGTCAACGTGCGGCGGTCGGCGCGTCGTGCCACCCGCGCGTCAGACGCCGACGTGGAGCGCGACGGCCCGGAACCGCGGCTCGGCGCGCAGCCCGTCGAACCCGCCCCAGGCGCCGAGGTGGATCAGCATCGGCCCGCGCAGGTCCACGCCCCGCCCGAGCGCGGCGAGCGCAGCCTCGGTCTCGCCGCGGGCGGCGTAGACCGGCGCGAGCCACGACGGGAAGCCGAAGCTGATGGTCCCGGCATGCTCGGCCGAGGCGAGGAAGGCGCGCGCCTCGGCCTCGCGGCCGGCCGCCGCGTAGAGATAGGCGAGGTCGGCGAGGATGACCGGGTGCGGACCCGCGGCGCGGACGGCGGCCTCGGCCTCGGCGATCCCCTCCTCGGTGCGCCCCTGCTCGGCGAGCGCCTTGCCGAGGAAGAGGCGCGCCATCGCGTCGGCGGGCGTGTGGCGGAGGTGGGCGCGGAGCGACCGCTCGGCGAGGTCCAGGCGCCGCGCGAAGAAAGCGGCATAGCCGACGTCCATCGCGGCATCGGGCACGGCGCGGGCGAGGCGCGCGAGCACGTCGAGGCCCTCATCCACGCGGCCGGTCAGCGCCAGCAGCGTGCCGAGCGAGCGGCGGGCCGCGTCGAGGCGCGGCGCGCGGTCGAGGGCGAGGCGCAGCAGGCGCTCGGCCTCGGCCCCGTCCCACTCGTAGCGCCACACGACGTGCGAGAGCGGCACGAGCGGCTCGGCGGCGTCCGGGGCGAGGTCGCGGGCACGCTCGGCCGCGGCGCGCGCGCGCGGGAACGCCTCGCGCGGCGACATCCCGGCCTGGTGCGGCAGCATCACCAGGACGCCCGCGAGGCCGGTCCACGCCGGCGCGAAGCCCGGCGCGGCGACGGCCGCCGCCTCGAAGGCGGCGTGCGCCTGCACGGCGCGGCCTTCCATGCGCCGCGCCCAGTGGTAGACGGCCTCGAAGTAGGCCAGCGGGGCGGACTCGACGAGCGCCTCGGGCCGGCGGCGCGCCTGCGCCTGCGCGCCGAGCGTCTGCGCGAGCGGCTCCGCCGCAGACGCCGCGAGCGCAGACGCCCCGCCGGCGGCGGTGACGGTCCGGGTCCAGAGCGTCTCGCCGCTGGCCGTCAGGCGCAGTGCGAGGCGCGTCCCGCCCGCTTCGACCGTCCCGCCGAGGACGGCGTCCGGCACGAGGCGACCGCCGGACGCCGCGAGGCGCATCCCGCCACCGGCCGCCGCCAGCCGGGCCGGGACGCCGAGCGGACTGAGCGCCGCCACCAGCGCCTCGGGCATCGCTCTCGCGACGCCCGCACTCTCCACACCCGCGGCCACCACCTCGCCGACGACGACGGCGCGGATGCCGCTGCCCGAGGCCGTGCTCGCCGGTCCGGACGCCGACACCGGGGCGATGAAGCGGTAGCCCTGTCCGTAGACGGTCTCGATGTAGACGCCCGTTCGGCCGCGGTCGCCGAGCGCGGCGCGCAGCCGCGACGCCGCGACCGTCAGCGCGTTGTCTTCGGGAATCGAGTCCGGCCAGAGCGCGCCCATGATCGCATCCTTCGTCACGAGATGCCCGGCGTGGCGCACGAGCAGCACGAGCAGGTCCAGTGCGCGTGGCCCGAGTGGGACGGCCGCGCCGTCGCGGGTGAGGTGGCGCTCGGCGGCGTCGAGCGCGAAGGGGCCAAAGGTCAGGCTCACGTCGGGGTGGTAAGTCTTATAAACGCAGTCGCGGACAGAATTCCGAAAGGTTGTCGGGCGCGATCTCCCCCATTCTACGCGCTCCCAAGACCCGACTCTCGATGCGCCTCGCCCTCCTGCTCACTCCCCTTCTCGTCACCGGCGGGCTCGCACCGGCGGCGCAGGCGGCCGTCTGTCTCTGGACGGGCACCACCGGCACCTCGTGGCACACGGCGTCCTCTTGGAGTTGCGGTCGCATTCCGACGACCGCTGACGACGTGACGCTGAGCGCGTTCAACAACGTTCCCGCCCTCAGCGCGCCGATCACGGCGCGCTCGCTGACGGTCCTGCAAAACACCCGGGTCGTCGTCCCGTCCGGCGCGGCGCTCGGGTCGGTGGTGCTCGCAGAGGGCGGAATCCTCACGGTCGACACGACCCCGGCGACGGTCGGGTCGCTCGGCATCACCAGCGGCGCGCGGCTCGACGGCACGGCGACGGTCACCGTCACGGGCGGCCTGACGCTCGGCGCGGGGCGGGTCGGCATCGGGACGGGCGGGACGCTCGTGCTCGCGCCGGGCTCGGTCTCGTCGGTCGCGGTCGGCGGCGGCGAGTCGGCGGCCGTCAGCGGCCACACGTTGCGCAACGAGGGCACGCTGCGCTGGACGCTCGGCTCGGTCCAGGTCTTCTCGGACGGGCGGATCGTGAACGCGGGCCTTCTCGAGGCCTCGTCCGAGGGCGCGATGCAGACGCTCGGCGGCACGGGCACGGGCTTCCTGGACAACCTCGCCGGCGGGACGGTCCGCAAGACGGGCGCCGGCACGACGACGCTGGGCGGCCAGCAGGGCATTGCGCTCTCCAACAGCGGCACGGTCGAGGTGACGGCCGGCACGCTCCAGATCGGCAGCGGCCTCGGCCCCGGGGTGTCGCTCAGCGGCGGCCGCGTCGAGGTCGCGGCCGGCGCGACGCTCCGCTTTTCGGGCAACTCGACGTTCCCGCAGCCCTACACGCTCGCCGCAGCGTCCGTCGTCACCGGCGCGGGCACGGTCGAGATCACGGGCGGCAGCCTCGTCTCGGAGGGCACGTTCACGCCGGCCGCGGCGCGCGTGGACGGCCAGGGGACGTGGCAGATCGCAGCCTCCGCAACGGCCACGCCGGGCACGCTGACGGTCGCCGGTGGGAGCGTCTCGGGGACGGGCCTGGACGCCGGCGGGCGCGTGCGTGTCCCGGGGCCGTTCGTGTGGTCCGGCGGGCGCGTGGGCCTCCAGGGCGTCGTCGAGGTGCGCGCCGAAGGGCCGGCGCCGCTCGGCGGCGGCCTCCTGCTCGACGGCGGGACGGTCACCATCGCCGGCACGGGCCTGTGGGCGGCCGGCGACGTCACCGGCGGCGGCACGCTCGCCGTCGCACCCGGCGCGACGCTCGAGATGCGCGCGGCAGCGGCGCTCGTCTCGCCGAGCGGCCAGGGCACCGGCGTGCTGCTCAACGCCGGCACGCTCCGCAAGACCGGCCCGGCCGTCACGACGGTCGGTGGGCCGCAGGGCTTCCGGCTGGACAACCGCGGCCTCGTCGATGTCGCCGAGGGCACGCTCCGCCTCGACGGCACCTTCCCCGGCGCGATTCCGCAGACGGCCGGCACGTTCCGCCTCGCCGGCGGGTCGGTCGACGGGACGCGCCCGGTGCTTATCGACGGCGGCGCACTCGACGGCAGCGGCGCGGTGGCGAACGCCGTTACGGTCGGCTCGGCAGCCGGGAGCGCGGCGACGCTCGCGCCGGGCGGCCCCGGCAGCGTCGGCACGCTCTCGCTCGGCGCGCTGACGCTCCGCAGCGGGGCCGTCGTGGACGTCGAGCTGGGCGGCGTCGGCGCGTCGGACCGCGTGGAAGCTGGCGGGAACGTCGGGATGGCGGGGACGCTTCGCGTCCGCCTTCGGCCCGGCTTCGTGCCCGCCGTCGGCGACCGCTTCCCGGTCGTGACGTGCTCGGGCCTCTGCTCGGGCGTGTTCGCCACGCTGGACCTGCCGGCGGGCCTGAGCGGCGAGGTGCAGACGAGCGCGGCGAAGGCCGAGTTCGTCGTCACGGGCGTCGTCGCGGGCGAGGGCGCGCCGGGCGTACCGGACGCGCTCGCGCTCGTCCTTGCCCCCAACCCGGCGCGCGGCGCCGTCTCGGTGCAGATCGCGCTGCCCGCCGCCGCGGAGGTCCGCGTGAGCGTGGTCGACCTGCTCGGGCGTGAGGTCGCGGTGCTGGCCGACGGCGCCCGCGCGGCCGGGACGCACACACTCGCGCTCGCCGCCGCGCGGCTGGCGCCGGGCGTCTACGCCGTCCGCCTCGTCACGCCGACCGGCACGCTCGGGCGCCGGCTCACCGTCACCCGGTGAGCCGGCACGCGGCGTCGGCTACGGCTGGCGTCGGCTACGGCTGGCGTCGCATCTCGACGGTGTAGCCCTCCTGCGGGCTCAGCCGCATCATGACCATCTGGCGCGTCGCCGGGTCGATGAAGTAGGTCACGGTCCCGCTGGGCGAGACGACCTCGACCTCCCACGCCGACACGCCAGCGACCGTCTCCTGGCCCTTGACGGTGTAGCGGATGGTCGAGATGCCGTTCGTCGCGTCGTAGGCGGCGATGGCGGCCGTGTAGCCCGCGGCGAAGGGCAGGCTCTGCGCGACCTCGGCGGACCACGACGCGTCGAACACGGGCGCGTCGAGCGCGACCGAGACCGGCGCGCCGTCCTTCGTCCCGCTCACGGCCGTCGGCGTGAACGCGAGCTCGGCCGTGCCCTGGCCCGTCATCGACTGCGAGACCGGCGCGAGCGTGCCCGCGGCCGCGCGGCTCGTCTGCGTCATGTTCATGCCCTGCTGCGGGACCGAGATCGTCTGCACGCTCGTCACGACGCCGCCCGCGACGGTCCGGGTGACGGTGCTCGTGCCGACCTCCATCTGCATCGGCTGGACGAGCTGGAGCGTGTAGGTCGCTGTGTCGCCCGTGAGCCACGACGTGTCGAGGGCCGGGTCGCCGGGGTGCATCACGCCGGTCGTCGGCGGCGGCGGCGGCGCGCCGTACTCGACCGTCGTGCCCGCGCGCGGCGAGTACGTCACCGTCCGGACCTGGCGCGTCGCGGCGTCGACGAGGTGGGTCGTCGCCGGGCTGCCGGCCATCGTGACGGTGACGGGCCACGCGTCGCCCTGCTGCTCGCCGACGGTGAGCGTCACGGGCGTGAGGGCGCCGGCCTTGTCGGCCGCCTGGAACGTGGCCGTGTAGCCGGCGCGGAACGGGACCGAGCGCGCGAGCCGCCACGAGAGGCCCTCGCCGAATGCGCCCGCGGGAAGGGCGGCGTCGATGGGCTCGTCGAGGTTGCCGAGTACGGAGCGCCCGACCATCCGGCCGCCGGCGAACACCACGCGGTTGGACTCTTCGCCGTCCGTGTAGCTGCGCATGACGGGCGCGAGGCCCGGCCACGTCACGACGGTCGTGTCGCGCTGGTCGCGCTGCTGGGCCGGCATCGTCAGGTGGCTCGCGATGGTGAGGCGGCCGTCGGCGACGGTCTCGGTCCGCTCGAAGTGCCCGACGACACGTGGGACGTCGCCGGCGAGGCGGATCTCGTAGTCGACGGACTGCGGCGGCGCGGCCACGAGGTCCGGGTGGCCGGGCGTGAGCGCGGTCTGGGCGTGCGCGAGGCCGGGGAGGGCGAGCGCGAGGAGCGCCGCGCGGTGCATGCGGAAGGTCAGCATCGAGGTGGGAATGGAGGGCAGGTCAGGGGGCCGCCGGGCCGAGCTGGACGACCATCGACGGGGTTGGCCGGATGGTCGCGCCGAGGATTTCGCGCGTCGCGGCGTCGATGGTGTAGAGGAGCGGGTAGGTGCCGGGCGCGGTGACCTCGACCGTCCACAGGTCGCCGTCGGGCTGCGTGAGGTGCTCCGCGACGCGGAGTCGGCCCGTCGCGACCTCGCCGCGCTCGTCGACGGTCCGGAACGTCGCCGTGTAGCCCGCCGCGAACGGCAGCGACCGCGCGAGGCGCGCGCCCGAGCCCGGCCCGAAGACGCCCTCTGGAAGGGCGGCGTCGAGCGTCTCGTCGAGGTTGCCGAGGTGCTGCCGGGCCGCGACGCGGCCGCCGGCGTACGTCACCCGGAGCGCCTCGTCGGCGCCGTGGGCCGCGTGGGACAGCGGCGCGAGGCTCGGCCACGCGACGACGAGCGTGTCGGCGTGCTGCTGGTTCGCCATCGGGACGTTGACGCGCGACACCATCACGAGGCGGTCGCCATCGAGGGTCTCGCCCTGCGACTGCGCGCCGATGACGCGCGGCGGCGTGCCCTCCATCGTGACGACGAAGTCGAAGGACTGCGGCGGGGCCGCGGCGAGGTCCGGGTGGCCGGGCACGAGGGCCGTCTGGGCCAGAGCGGCCGGGGCGAAGGCGAGCGCCGCGAGGGCGAGAGGAACGAGACGCAACAGCGGGTGCGGTGGGTGTGAAGGCGGTCCCTACGCCGGCCCCGTCCGCAGGTTACGGCGAGAGTCCCGACGCCACGCGCACGAAATCGCCCGCCCCGGACGTGCCGGGTACGTCACCGGCGGTAGACGCCGCTTCGGTGCGCGACCCGAACGACCTCGACGACGAGCGTTCGGTCTAGCACGCTGTAGACGACTCGGTACTCGCCGACGCGGATGCGATAGGCATCGGCCGAGCCGGCGAGCTTGCGACACACGGGCGGGCGGGGCACGTCAACGAGCGCGTCGGTGGCCGCCACGACGCGAGCGATGACGTCGATCGGGAGGGCGTGCAGTTCCTTCCGCGCGGTCCGCTTCCAGGTCAGGTCGTAGCGGCTCACGCTGGGCCGAGGAGGCCGTCGCGGCGAAGGCCAGCGACGACCTCGGCATGCGGGACCGTCGGTTCGTCGCGCCGCTCGGCGACGGCAGCGAGGTCTTCGAGGTCCTCGACGAGCGCCTCGAACGCGTCGAGCGAGAGGACGACGGCGGTGCGCCGCCCGTCGGCGTCGGTGAGGTACTGCGGGTTGAGCGAGTCGAGCGTCTGCATCGGGGCGGCGGCGGTGCGCGGCAAGGTAGAACGCGACCGCCCGCCCCGGACGTACCGGGGCGGGCGCAGTGCAAAGCGGAATAAGCCCCCTCTACTTGACGAACAGCATCTCGCGGTAGGTCGGCAGCGGCCACAGGTCGGCCGCGACCTGGCACTCGAGCGCGTCGCAGGCCTGCCGGACGGCCGCCATCGCCGGGAGAACGCCGTCGCGCATCGCGACCATCTCGTTCTCGGCGGAGTGGGCGTCGTGGCGGGCGCGGGCGAGCGTGCCGACGGCCGTCTGGAGCGTGTTGACCGGCCCGACGATCGACGCCGCGAGCGCGCGCGGGCCGGCGTCGTCCAGGCCGAACGTGGCGACGGTCGCCGCCGCCTCGCCGACCTCGGTCAGCATCCGCAGCGCGGCCGGCAGCACCAGCGTCCGTGCGAGGCTCTCGGTCGTCGCGGCCTCGATGTTGATCGTCTTGACGTACTGCTCCTCGAGGATCTCGCGGCGGCTGCAGAGCTCGGCGCGCGAGAGGACGTCGTAGGCCTCGAACACGGCGACGTTCTTGGCGTCGGTGAGCGGGGCGAGGGCGTCGGGCGTGGTCTTGAGGTTGAGCAGGCCGCGCGCCTCGGCCTCGGCGTGCCAGGCGGCGCCGTAGCCGTCGCCGTTGAAGACGATGGCCTTGTGGGCGCGGTAGGACTCGGCGATGGTCTCGCGCAGCGCCTCGTCGATGGCCTTCTGCGAGCGCCGCGTGCCGAGCTTCGCCGCGAGCGTCGTCGCGAGGGCGTCGATGGCCTCGGCCGCGATCGTGTTGAGGACCGTCAGCGGAAAACTGACCGACTGGCTCGAGCCGACGGCGCGGAACTCGAACTTGTTGCCCGTGAAGGCGAACGGCGAGGTCCGGTTGCGGTCGCCGGAGTCCTTCGGCAGCGGCGGCAGGACGTCGGTGCCGAGCGTCAGCACCCCGGCTTCCGGCTGCTCGCCCTCGCCCAAGACGATGCGCTCGAAGGCGCTCTCGAGCTCGGCGCCGAGGAAGATCGACATGATCGCCGGCGGCGCCTCGTTGGCCCCGAGGCGGTGGTCCTGGCCCACGTTGGCCACGGACGCGCGCAGGAGCCCCTGGTGCTTCTTGACCGCCTTGATGACCGCGGCGCAGAAGAACAGGAACTGCGCGTTCTCCGCCGGCGTGTCGCCCGGATCCATCAGGTTCTCGCCCGTGTCCGTGCCCATGGACCAGTTGTTGTGCTTGCCCGAGCCG
>JBBSUZ010000117.1:0-9153 GCA_038233965.1 Rhodothermales bacterium
CATCGAGGAGCACATCGTCGGCATCCCCGGCGACGCGTTCATCCGGGACCGCCTGCCGGACAACCGCTTCGACCAGGTGCGCCTCGCCAAGGAGTTCGTCAAGTTCAACGAGCGCTGCTTCGTCCGCCTCCTGGGCGACATGCACGCCGGCAACTGGGTCGTGGACGTCACGCCGGACTTCGAGAAGCTCCACTACCGCCTCCGCCCGATCGACTTCGACCAGCAGAGCCACCACCCGAAGCGGCAGGTCTACCTCCCACAGTTCTTCCCGCAGAACAACCCGGTGATCGCCTTCGGCCTCCAGCACCTCACCGAGCGCACGACGGACCAGTACCAGCGCGAGGAGCGCGCGCTCATCGCCGGCCGCCTCCGCGCCGAGCGCACGCGCTACGACGCCCTCCTGGACGTCATGCGAGAGGACCTCATCGCACCGCCGGAGTACGTCGAGGCCCTCGGCCGCAGCCTCGCCGTCCACTACGGCGACCGCGACTTCGCGCACGCCCACACCCTGGGCGAGCTCGTCGGGCTGTCGCTGGACCTGCTGCTGTCGCGGGCGGACCCGGCCACAGCGCGCCTGGGCGTGCTCGTCGGATAGGGTCGCCCGCGAGCGGGTTCGACCGAGTCTATTCGCAAGGGGCCGCCTCAGCGGGACGTCTTTTAACGAAGTCGCGCCCCGGACCTGCTACGTGAGCACGTCCGGGGCGCGATTGCGGGGGCAGTGTGAGCTCAGCGGGCGACGGTGAGGCGGCTCGTCGCCGTCTGGCCCCCGGCCGTTACGCGGACGACGTAGACGCCGGCCGGCCATGCCGCCGTGTCGAGCCCGAGCACGTGCGCGCCTGCGCCGAGCGTGCCCGCGGCGACGTGCGCGACCTCGCGGCCGAGCGTCGAGAAGACGGACACCGTGACCGGCGCCGCCTCGGGCAGCGTGATCCGGAGCTGCGCCGCGCTCGACGCCGGGTTCGGGAACGTCGCGATGGCAAGCGGTGCCGAAGACGCGCCGCCCTCGGCGGCGACGCGGACCGGCGACTGGAACACCCACAGACCGGCGCCCGCATCGACGAGCACGACGATCAGGTTCTCCGCGTCGACGCCCGTCGCACGGTCGGCCGTCGGGACGACCGGGTAGCTCGTCGGCAGGGCCGGGTTAGCGACGTCGTACTGGTACAGGCCGACCATGTCCACGACCGCGTAGGCGTACTGGTTGCCGAGCGCGACGTCGACGGACGTCCCGCCATTGAAGCCGTTGACGGTGCCGATGAGCGTCGGCGCGGCCGGGTTGGCGACGTCGATGATCGAGAGCGCCTTCGGGTTGCCGACCTCGCTGTCGGCGAGGTACGCCGTTGTCCCGTCGACCTCGACGGCGGACGAGAAGTTGCCGACCGAGTTGAGGCTCAGCGGCGTCATCGCGGCCGGGTTCGAGACGTCGAGGATCGAGAGGCCGCTGCCGAACGTGGCGACGTACGCGCGCCCATTGACCACGGTGAGGCCGAAGCTCTGGTTGCCCGTCGCCTCCTCGTCGAGGACCGCGAAGCCGCCGCCGGCGCCGTTCGCCGCGATGACCGTCCCGTCCTGCGCGCCGTTGACGCCCGCCGCGACGAAGACGGTCTGGCCGTCCACGTCGACGCCGTACGCCGAGCGGGCCGTCGGGGTGAAGCCGAGGACGACGGGCGCGGCCGGGTTCGAGATGTCGACGCGCGTCACGCCCGCGGCCGGCGGCGCGCTCCGGTTGACGACGTAGGCCGTCGTGCCGAGCACGTCCACGCCGTCCGTGTTGGGAACGCCGCGGATGCGGCCGAGCTCGACCGGCGCGGCCGGGTTGGCGATGTCGATGATGCGGACCTGCCCGATGAGGTCGGCGATGTAGACGCGCGTCCCGATCATGTTGACCTTGAACGAGAAGCCGCCGTTGTCGATGAGACGGGTCTGGCTGAGCGCCGCCGGGTTCGCGACGTTCACGACGCGGACGCCGCTGAAGCGGTTGCCGACGTACGCGGTCGTCCCCGAGAGGACGATCGACTGGCCCGACCCGCTCACGCCGAAGGCGAGGGTGCCGAGTTGCGTGATCGCCGCCGGGTTGCTCACGTCGAGCGATACGAGGCCGTCGTCGCGGCCGACGTAAGCCGTCGTGCCGCTGACGGCGACCGACCGGATCTGGCTGCTGTCGATGGCGAACCGCCCGAGCTCGACCGGCGCCGCCGGGTTCGACACGTCGACCACGACGAGCCCGACGGCGTTGACGCTGACGTACGCGCGCGTCCCGACGACGGCGACGCGCGTCGCGAAGCCGCCGACCGGGAACGCGCTCGTGAGCGTCGGTGTGGCCGCGTTCGCCACGTCGATGATGCCGAGGCCGGCGTTGCCGGCGGCGACGTAGGCCGTCGTCCCGCTCAGCGCGACGCTCAGGACGGAGCCGCCGGAGACGGTCACGAACCCGCGTGCGACGGGCGTGGCAGGCGTCGTGATGTCGAACAGCCGGAGGCCGCCGCCGCCGGACGCGCCGTAGACGGTCGTCCCGCTGATGACGGCGTCGAAGAAGCTGCGCCCGCTGACCTGCCCGATGCCCACCGGCGCCGCCGGGTTCGCGACGTCGACGAGCTGGATGCTGCCGCGCGTGGCGTAGGGCACCCCGCGCGAGACCGGAACCGCGGCCAGCGTGCCCTGCACGGACACGCCCTGCACGACGCCCTGCGCCGCGAGGAAGCGCCCGAGCACGGTCGGCGCGCCCGCACCGCTCACGTCGAGCATCTCGAGGTAGCCGCCGTTGGACCGGTACAGCGTGTTGCCGACGAGCGCGATGCCGCGCGTCTCGCCATCGGCGAGGCGGCCGAGGAGCGTCAGCGGCGGTCCCCCGAACGATGCCGGGGCTTCCTCCGCCACGTCGGCGGGCTGGGCCGTGAGGGCGCCGGGCAGGCTCTCGCCGGTCGTCGGGTCGAGGCGGGCGCTCTGCGCGAAGGCAGGCGCGGCGAGCAGACCGATGAGCGCGGGCAGCGCGAGGCGGGCGTAGAAACGGGTCATAGCAGAGCGGATGTGAGGGAGGGATGAAGATACCGTTCACCCGATTCCTAACCACAAAAAATCACGCCACCCAATGCCTGCTTCCATGCCTCGCCTTTATTCGACACGCGTCCGATACCTTCAAATCCACCTGCATCATATAACAACATCGACATACCGCCCGACATCACTACCTACCTGCCCTGTATCTATGGTGCGAACCGCGCTTCGAGTGGGTCTCAGATGGTCGTGAGCCGAGCACTCCTCTTCTACGACGTCCCCTCTCCCTCGGGAGAGGGACAGGGTGAGGGGTCGGCTTATGAGCGCCCCCGATGCACGCTAACCGCGGACGAACGGGTTGTGCGCGCGCTCGTGCCCGATCGACGTCGGCGGGCCGTGGCCGGGGAGCACCTGCGTGTTCTCGGGGAGCGTGTAGAGGCGCTCGCGGATCGAGGCCGCCAGCGTCTCGGCCGAGCCCTCCCACAGGTCCGTCCGCCCGACGGACTCGTGGAACAGGACGTCGCCGCCGATGAGGAGCGCGTCGGCCTCGGCGTGGAACGCGACGGAGCCGGGCGAGTGGCCGGGCACGTGGATCACGCGGAAGCGGTGCGCGCCGAGCTCGACCTCGTCGCCATCCGCGAGGCGGTGCGCGAGCGGCGGCGGGGCGTCCACGCGGACGCCGTAGAGCTCGCCCTGAATGACGGCGTTGGCGAGCAGCGGCTCGTCGGCCGGGTGCATCTGCCAGCCGCCGTGGTCGGCGTGTGCCCCGTAGACATTCTGGAAGTGGGCGCAGCCGAAGATGTGGTCGATGTGGCCGTGCGTCAGCAGCAGGTGCCGCACACGCAGCCCGAGCGCGTCGATGTATGCCTCGATGGCCTCCCGCTCCTCGCGCGTAGCCGCGCCGGGGTCGATGAGCGCGGCCTCGGTGCCGTCGTGCACGATGATGGCGTTCTCGGAGAACGGGCTGACGACGAACGTCTGGGCGGTGAGCGGCATGGGGAAGCGGGAGCGGGAGCGGGAGCGGGAGCGGGACGGAAGATCCGACCATGTCTCGCGTTCCGCTTCCGCGCGATTTCTCTCCCCCTGCCCACGGACGATGACCGGGCGGCTGCATTTTCCCCGCTCCCCATCCCCCGCTCCCTCATCAAGCGTCTCCACCGGACCCTGCTCGCGTCGCTGCCGCTGCCCTTCGTGGCCGCGTTCGTGACGCTCATGTTCCTGCTGCTGATGCAGTTCCTCATCAAGTACCTGCCGCAGCTCGTCGGGC
This sequence comes from Rhodothermales bacterium, assembly GCA_038233965.1. GTDB lineage: Bacteria > Bacteroidota > Rhodothermia > Rhodothermales > Rubricoccaceae > DASVSE01. Next base: position 4,262 of record JBBSUZ010000117.1, read on the forward strand.
GGGGGCTGCCGGCGGGGGCGCTGACCGAGCTCGTCCTCTACAACCTCGCGTACATGGTGACGCTCGCGGTGCCGATGGCGTGGCTCATCGCGCAGCTCGCCGCGTTCGGGCGGCTGAGCGAGAGCCGCGGCTACCTCGTCGCGCGCTCGGCCGGCATCTCGCTCGTGCGGCTGGCGTGGCCCGTGTTCGTCGTCGGGGCGCTGCTGACGGCCGGGATGGTCGTCTTCAACAACGAGATGCTGCCCGAGGCCAACTACCGCATGAACGGCCTCTGGCGCGACATCCGCGTCGCCCGCCCCGGCTTCGCGCTCACGGCCGGCGAGTTCTACACCGGCGTCGACGGCTACGCGATCCGGGCCGACTCGATCCCGCCCGGCGACGACGGCCGCCTGCTCGGCGTCACGGTCTACGAGACGCGCTCGGAGGGAGGCGGCGAGGCCGTCCTGACGGCCCACCAGGCCCGTCTCCAGTCGCAGTACGGCGGGCAGCGGCTGACGATGCTGCTCGAGGACGGCGAGGTGCACCGCCGCGCGGCGCCGGGCTCGGACGGCTACGAGCGCCTCGGCTTCGACCGCGACCGGATGGCCCTCGACCTCTCGTCGCTGACGTCCTTCGCCCGCTCCGACGGCGACGTCGGGCGCACCGACCGCTCGATGCGGACGTCCGACATGCTCGTCCTGCTCGACTCGCTCGGCGGCGTCGCCGACGCCCGGCGTGACACCCTCGCTGCCGTCCTCGCGCGCGGCGGCCAGACGCCCGGCGACGGCACCACGGCCACCTTCTACGTCTCCAACCCCGACGCCGAAGCGTCCGCCCTCCTGATGCCCGGGTCGGCGACGCCGGGAATCGCAGCGCCCGGCGCGGCGGCGTCCGGAGCGACGCCTGGGAAAGGCGCGTCCGGGGACTCGGTCCGCGTCGCGCCCGGCCGGGCCGTCCTCGCCGGCCTCCCCGACGCCGACCGGTCGCTCGTGCTAGACCTCGCCCTGCAGCGCGCGCGGACGGTCCGCACCGCGGCCGAGCTCGCCGCGTCGTCGGCCGAGTGGGACCGGCAGCAGGTGGACCGCTACCGCGTCGAGATCTACAAAAAGAACTCGATCGCGCTCGCGTGCCTCATCTTCGTCCTCGTCGGCGTCCCGCTCGGGCTGTCGGTCTCACGTGCGGGCGTCGGGCTCGTGGCCAGCCTGGCCGTGTTCGTCTTCCTCTTCTACTGGATCACGCTGGTGCAGGGCGAGAAGCTGGCCGACCGCGAGCTGCTGCCGGCGTGGCTCGGCATGTGGGCCGCCAACGTCATCATCGGCGCGCTCGGCGCGTACCTCTTCGCCCGCGAGGCGCTGGACCCGGCGTTGCCGGACCCGGTGCGGGCGCTCGCCGGCCGCTTCTCGAAGCGCGACTGACGCTCCGGATGCTTCGGGAAACGCTCCGAGTTCTCCGGGAAACGCTCCGGGGACGTCGGGGCATATTCCGGAGCGGGCCGGCCGTACCATCCGCCCCTTCCCCCCTGCACCCATGCTCGTTCTCGTCCCGACGCCGGTCGGCAACCTCGAAGACGTCACGATGCGCGCGCTGCGCGTGCTCCGCGAGGCGGCCGTGGTCGCGTGCGAGGACACGCGCACGACGGGCGTGCTGCTCGCGCACTACGGCATCGAGACGCCGAAGACGAGCTTCCACATCCACAACGAGCACGGCAAGGCGGCGCACCTCGTCGCCCGGATGCTGGCCGGCGAGACGGTCGCGCTGTGCTCGGACGCCGGCACGCCGGGCATCTCGGACCCCGGCTTCCTGCTCGTCCGCGCGGCGGTCGAGGCGGGCGTGCGCGTCGAGGCGCTGCCCGGGCCGACGGCCTTCGTGCCCGCGCTCGTGGCGTCTGGCCTGCCGTGCGACCGGTTCGTCTACGAGGGCTTCCTGCCGCACAAGAAGGGACGCCAGACCCGGCTCAAAGCCATTGCGGCGGAGACGCGGACGGTCGTGCTCTACGAGAGCCCGCACCGCCTCGTGCGCCTGCTCGGCGAGCTGGCCGAGCACTGCGGGCCGGACCGTCAGGCCAGCGTCGCCCGCGAGATCAGCAAGCACTTCGAGGAGAACCGCCGCGGCACGCTCAACGAGCTCGCCGCCCACTACGGCGCACAGGAGAAGGTCCGCGGCGAGATCGCGGTCGTCATCGCCGGGTCCGACGAGAAGCCGGCCCGCGAGCGTGCGTCGCGCGAGAAGGCCCCGCGCGAGCGGGCCGAGAGTCGCCGCGCGGAGTAGCCTTCCCCCCTTCGCCCCGACGCCGATGCGCCTCGCCTTCCTCTCCGCCCTTCTCGCCGCGCTGCCCGCCTGCGCCCAGACTACGCCGCCCATGCCCCCGCCTGCTCCCACACCCGTCGGCTCCGAAACCGTGTCCGACGCCGAGGCGCGCGTCCGCGCCGTGATCGCGCAGGACGGCGTCCACGTGGTCCACTTCTGGGCGCCGTGGTGCGACAACTCGACCGCCGAGCTCGGCGCGGGCTGGTACGAGGTCGTCGAGCGCCACCCGGACGTCTCGTTCTCGTTCGTGACCGTCTGGAACGACGGCGACGTCGGCGAATCGACGCTCGGGCGCTACGCGATCCCCGAGCGCGTCGAGCGGCTCGTCGTGCCGGGCGTGCAGCCGGCGAAGGCCGAGCGCCGCCTGACGTTCCTCGGCATGCCCGTCTCGTGGATCCCGACGACGTGGGTCTTCAACCGCAACGGCGAGCTCGCGACGGCCTTCAACTACGGCGAGGTGACGCCCGAGCAGCTCGACGCCGCCATCGCCGGCGCGGCGTCCGACTGGCCGCACTGACGGGCCTCTCGGATGTAGCCAGCAGCAAGACGCGCCGTCGCCCGTCTTGCTGCTGGCGCGTCTTCGGCGGCGCGTCTTACCCGAGCAGCACGCCCGCGATCGTCGCCGTCATGAGGTTGGCGAGCGTGCCCGCCAACACGGCGCGCAGGCCGAGGGACGCGATCTCGCCCGTCCGCTCCGGCGCGAGCGGCCCGATGCCGCCGATCTGGATCGCGATCGAGGAGAAGTTGGCGAAGCCGCACAGCGCGAACGTCGTCATGATGATGGTCTTGGGCTGGAGCGTGCCCGCCTCGATGCCGTCCGCGAGGGCGAGGTAGCCGACGAACTCGTTGAGGACCACCTTCTGGCCGAGGATCGCGCCGAAGGCCGTGATGTCGGGCGTCGGGATGCCGATGAGCCACGCGACCGGCGCGAGCACGACGCCGAGGATCTGCTCGATGGACGTCGTGACCCCGAAGAAGCCGGCGCCCCAGCCGAGCAGGCCGTTCAGGAGCGCGATGAGGGCGATGAACGCGATAAGCATGGCGCCGACGTTGAGCGCGAGCTGCATGCCGTCCGCCGCGCCCGCCGCTGCGGCGTCGATGACGTTGCGCGGGCCCGTCTCGACGGCGGCGGCGGAGGCCTCCTCGGCGGCGTGCTGGCCGTCGATGGCCGGCATCGTCGGGCTGGCCGTCGTCTCGGCGATCGCCTCCTCGACCGTCTCGACCTTGTAGGCGAGCGGCTCGACCTTGCGCGTCTCGGGGATCAGGATCTTGGCGAGCACGAGCGCGGCGGGCGCCGCCATGACGGACGCGCCGAGCAGGTTCGTCGCGAAGAGTTGCTGCCCCGCCTCGACGGTGAGGCCGTTGACGGCGGCGAAGCGCGCGCCGAGCAGCTGGATGTAGCTCGCCATGACGCCGCCGGCGATCGTCGCCATGCCGCCGACCATGACCGCCATGAGCTCCGAGCGGCTCATGTCCTTGATGTACGGCCGGATGACGAGCGGCGCCTCCGTCTGCCCGACGAAGATGTTGGCCGTGACCGAGAGCGACTCCGGCCCGGACGTCCCCATCGCGCGCGACACGACGTACGCCATCGCGCGTACGATGACCTGCATCACGCCGAGGTAGTACAGGACCGACATCAGCGCCGAGAAGACGATGATCGTCGGCAGCACCTGCGAGAAGAAGAAGAAGCCCAGCGTGCCTTCGGCGCCCGGCGAGATCGCGAGGTTGCCGAAGACGAAGCTCGCGCCCGCGGTCACGTTGCCGAGGAACTTGACGAACAGGCCGGCGAACCACGAGAAGCCCAGCGCGGGCCAGCCGAGCGGCGCGAACGTCGCGCTCATCGCCGGCCCCTTGAGGATGATGACGCCGAAGACGAGTTGGAGCGCGAGGCCGACGCCGACCGTTCGCCAGTTGATGGCGCGGCGGTTCGAGGAGAGCGCGAAGGCGAGCGCGAGGATCGAGGTGAGGCCAAGAAGGCCGCGGGCGACGGAGACGGGGTCCATGCAGGGCGAGGTAACGGGAAGCCGGAAGATCGCCCTCGCGCGCTCCCCGCGGTAGAGACGCGCCGCGATGCGCCGTTCGGCACCGCGGTGACGCATGTCGGGCAGTGCGCGCGCGCCTCGGCCCGCGGTCCGCGCCACCGGTTCCTGCGCGGCGTTCTACATTGCGCCGCCCGGGCGCCCCGCGCCGTCCCCGCTTCCCACTCCCCTTCCCTCCCCCGCGAATGGCGAATCCTCTCTTCAAGACCAAGTCCGTCTCCGACCTCCAGGGCGACGGCGGCCACGGCGAGGGTCTCCGGCGCACGCTCGGGCCGCTCCAGCTCACGATGCTCGGCATCGGCGCCATCATCGGCACCGGCATCTTCGCGCTCACGGGCACGGCCGCCGCGGGCGGCGCCAACCACGTCGGCGCGGGGCCGGCCATCGTCATCTCGTTCGTCATCCTCGCCGTGGCCTGCGGCCTCGCCGCGCTGTGCTATGCCGAGTTCGCGAGCATGATTCCGATCTCGGGCTCGGCCTACACCTACGCCTACGCCTCGTTCGGCGAGCTCGTCGCGTGGATCATCGGCTGGGACCTCATCCTCGAGTATGCCGTCGGCAACA
>JBBSUZ010000118.1:0-9084 GCA_038233965.1 Rhodothermales bacterium
GCGAGCCCGAGGCGCTCGTTGCGGCGGCTCTTCCAGTCGAAGGCCACCTTGAGCGCGTTCTCGACCGCGAGCGCGCCGCCCGACACGAAGAAGGCGTGGGGCAGCTCGGCCGGGATGCCGACGCGGTCGAACGTCTCCAGGAAGCGCGCCATGTGCGGCGTGTAGACGTCCGAGTTGGCGACCTTGTTGAGCGCGGCGTCCATGAGGCGCTCGCGGAAGGCCTGCGCGTCCTCGCTGTCGCCGACGAGCCCCGGGTGGTTCATGCCGAGCGCGGACGACGCGTAGAACGTGAACAGGTCCACGAAGTCGCGGCCCGTCGTGGCGTCGCGGAGATAGCCGGGGCGGCTGCCCTGCATGTCGAGCACGAACGGGTAGCCGTCGGCGAGCAGATGCTTGGAGAGGATGCCGTGGACGTCGGCGGCGGCGGGGAGGGTGGCGGGCGCGGCGAGCTGCATGGGGGCGCGGAGGTCGGAGGTCCCCCAAGATACCGGCTCACGAGACGTCTGCCCGCCCGAGGTGGCACACAGCATCCACACGCTGTGCTCGCTGGATGAGAGGTGCCCGCTGGATGAGAGCGCGGCGGATACGGCGCGTCGCGCACGACCCGCCATGGCCGGGCCGTACCTTTTCGGCACCCACGCCCCGCACCCCGATGGCCGACCTCTCCCCCGCTCGCCCGGCCGCGCCCCGCCGCCCCGGCGAGGTCCGGCTCGCTGCCGCAGCCCCCGCGCTCGAGCACGCCGGCGACGGCGACCTCTCGGGCGACGGCTTCGCGCTCGAGCTGCCCGTCGTGCAGCGGCCGGCGCAGAGCAACCGCCCCGGCGGCCGGCCGGACTGGCTGCGCGTGAAGCTCCCCTACGGCGACACCTTCCGCGACGTCCAGAAGACGATCGAAGACCACGGCCTGCACACGGTCTGCTCGTCGGCGCGGTGCCCCAACATGGGCGAGTGCTGGACGGCCGGCACGGCGACGTTCATGATCCTCGGCAACGTCTGCACGCGCTCGTGCTCGTTCTGCGCCGTGCTCACGGGCCGCCCCGAGCACAAGGACCTCGACTGGGACGAGCCGCGCCGCGTCGAGGAGGCCGCCCGCCTGATGGGCCTCAAGCACGTCGTCGTCACATCCATCAACCGCGACGACCGCGAGGACGGCGGCGCGCCGATCTTCGCCGACGTCATCGGGCGCATCCACGGGCTCGGAGCGACCATCGAGGTTCTCATCCCGGACATGCGCGGCCTGCGGCCCGCGCTCGAGACCGTCTTCGAGGCGCGCCCCGAGGTCCTCAACCACAACGTCGAGACCGTCCCGAGCCTCTACCGCCGCGTCCGCCCGCAGGGCGACTACCAGCGCTCGCTCGACGTCCTCAAGATGGCGAAGGACGAGCACGGCCTCCGCACCAAGTCCGGCATCATGGTCGGGCTGGGCGAGACCGAGGCCGAGGTCCACGCGCTCATGGCGGACTTCGCCGCGACGGGCATCGACGTGATGACCATCGGCCAGTACCTCCAGCCGACGCGCCACCACCTGCCCGTCGAGCGCTTCGTGCACCCGGACGAGTTCCGCGAGTACAAGCGCGTCGGCGAGGCGCTCGGCATCGACCACGTCGAGTCCGGCCCGCTCGTCCGCTCGTCGTACCACGCCGAGCGCCACGTGTGAGGTGGGAGCGGCCAGCTGGGAGCGGCCAGCGGGGCCCGATTCTCTGTCCGCTCCTCGCGCACGTCTTTCCCAGCTCCCCACTCCCCGCTCGCTGCTCCCCCGATGGACCGACGTCAGCTTCTGATCGCCGGCGTGATCGCGCCGCTCGGCGTGCTCGTCGTCGTGCTGGCGTTCCTCATCGGGCGCGGGTCGGGCGCGCCGGAGCCGCCGCGCGTGACGGTTCGTGACGAGCGCCCGCCGGGCGCGGCGACGCGCGACGTCCCGGTCGACGTCCAGACGGACGAGCCGCCGGCCTACGCGCCGGTCGCGGCAGAGGCAGACTCGCGTGAGAGCATGGACGGCGAGGGCCTCGAAGCGCCGCCGCACCGCGAGCCGCGCCCCGCCCGCGCGCAGAACGCCGAGGCGTTCGCCGAGGACTACCTCCGCCGCCAGTCCAACAACGACCTCTCGTCCCTGCTCGGCCTCTACGCGTCCAGCGTCCGCTACTACACGTGGGGGCCGGTCGGTGCGTCGCGCATCTCGGCCGACAAGGATGCCTACTTCCGGCGCTTCCCGGACCGCTCGTACGGCCTCGCCTCGGCCGTCCGGGTCACGCCCGGCGCGGACGGCGCGGCGACCCTCCGCTTCGACTACGACTACTCGACCGGCGGCGGCGCCGGCGGCCAGCGCTCGGGATCGGCGTGGACCGAGCTCAACGTCGTCCCCTCGGGCGGCACGTACCTCATCACCGGTGAACATGGCTCGGTCTACTAGTCTCTCCATGCGCGTCGCATGCGCGGCCCTCGTGCTCGCGGCCGCCAGCCTCACCGGCTGCCGGAGCGTCTCGACGGCCGTCGGGCGCGTGTTCAGCAGTGGCCCGGCCAACCTGCTGGACGCGCACGCGGTCTACCTCCAGCGGCCCGGCTGCCCGACCGTCGTGGCCCGCACCCACCGCCACGGGTACTCGGTCCTGACGCCCACCGAGCCGCTCGCCGTCGAGCCGGCCGGCCTGTTCGAGGGGCCTGCGCTCGTCGGGACGTTCGTCTTCCGCTACGTCCCGCCGCACGTCGGGCAGACGTGGGACTCGGCGCGCGAGGCGGCCGAGACGGCCGAAACGCGCGTCTCGGTCGCGGCCGTGGACGTCGAGTTGCCGGACGTGCGGGCCTACCTCGACCGCTTCTGCGGGCCACTCCCGCCCGGCGAGGGCGAGTCCGGCGAGACGATCCCGCGCGTGCCGCGGACGCCGTGATCGCGGCGCGCCTTCTTGTGCTGCTGGTCGCGCTCTCCGTGCAGCCGACCGTGCCTGACGCGGGAGGCCTCACCACGCCGGGCACGCCCGCCGGCGAGCCCGCGGTCGCCCTCGGCGGCCTCCGCGTCGCGCGCGAGACGCTCACGCTCGACCTCCGCCGGATCGCGACCGGCCGCGGCGACGCCCGCTTCGCGAGCGTCGAGGCCGTCTACGGCGTCGTCAACGACGGGCCGGCGCGGCAGCTGCCCATCGAGGTCGTCGCCGTCGGGCCGGACGCCGAGGCGGGGCAGGTGTGGGTGGACGAACGGCCCGTCGCCGCGCAGCGCATCGCCGCCATGGCCGTCCCGGCGCTGTGGACCGGCATCGAGACGACTCGCGCCGTCGACGGCGACGTCATCCCGTACGCGGCCGAGAGCGGCACGCAGCCCGGCCTCCGGTTCGTGCTGGACGTCGGCCCCGGCGCGCACCGGATCCGCGTGCGCACCCGCGTGCAGGCCGGCGCGTACGACGGCGGCGACCACCCCAACCGGACGTGGCAGGTGGCCTACAGCCTCGCGCCGGCGCGCCTCTGGGCCGGCTTCGCGCAGCTCGACCTGACGGTGCTCGCGCCCGCCGAGTGGGACGTCGCGACGTCGATCCCGGTCCGCCCCGATGGCGCCGGGGACGGCGGCGGCGAACGCTATACGGCGCGCTTCGCAGGCCTGCCGGGCGACATCCTGACGGTCGCGGCGCGGGCTCCCGAGCCGGCGGGCCGACGGCTGCTGCACGGGCTCGCGTTTCTCGCCGCGCTCGTCGTGGCCGGCGTGCTGGGCGCGCTCGGCGGCGTCGCGGTCGGGCGGACGGGCCGGGCGGCGCGGTGGGCGCTGCCTGCGTCGCTTCTCGGCGGCGTCGGCGCGGCGGCCTCGCTCATCGTCGTGCGCAGCATCGCGGACGGGCTGGGCGACTCGGTCGCACTCGGATACGGCGCGATGATCACCAACGTCGTCGTCCTCGGGCCGGCGGTGCTGCTCCTCGGGACGGCGGTGGCGCAGCTCGTCGCGGTGCGCGTCGCCCGGCGCGTCGGGCGGGCCGTCGAGACGGCGCCGGGTGCCGAGATCCGCAACTGACGGCGATCCGTCCGCCGGCTACTGCACCCGGAACGCGGCCGTCGTGACGATCTCGGCCACCTCGGCGCCCTCGAGCGAGACGGACTGCATCAGCCGGTACGTCCCGGCCGGCACGTCGAGCTTGACGCCGCCGGCCATCGTCTCCCCGGGCCGGAGCACCCGGGCGATCTGGATGCACGCCCGGTCGTTGCCGACCGGGCTCGTCACCCACGCGCCGCCCGTCCATCCCTCGAGCTGCGCGCACTCGAGCACGCCCGTCGTGGCCGTCATCTGCGCGGCGTTGCGCAGCGTGAGCCGGGCCGTCGCACCGCGTGCGTAGGACGTCTGATTTGCGGTGAGCGAGAGTCCGTTCGGCGCGAGCGGGCCGGCGTTCGTGGGCGGCACATCCGTGAGCGCCGGCGGGACCGAGCACCCGGTGAGCACGACGAGCAGGGCGACGACGATGAAGCGGGTGATCAGAGACGGTCGGCGCATCACGGGCGGGGCGGGTGTGAGGGCGGAAACGCCAAACCAGGCGCTCTGTTGCCGCACACGAACGCGGTGGCCCCGGCAGCGAGCACGTCGACCGGGCGCGTCGCGTCGAGGCGGAGCGCGCTGGCGGGCGGCTCGAACGTGGCGAGCTGGCTCGGGAGCAGGCTCGGCCCGACCGGATTTACGCCGCGGGTGACACGCGCGGCGAGGCGTGCCGCGAGGACGTCCGGCGGGGCGTCGAGCCAGACCGTCGCGACGCCCGCCTCACTGGCGAGCAGCGTCTCGCGGTAGGCGGCGCGCAGGGCGGAGCAGGCGAGGACGAGGCCGGGACCGGCGTCGAGGCGGGCGCGGACGAGCGCGGTGAGGCGCGCGAGCCACGGCGCACGGTCGGCGTCCATGAGCGCGTGCCCGTGCGCCATCCGGTCGAGCGCGGCGGGCGTGTGGACATCGTCGGCGTCGCGGAACGTCCACGGTCGGCCGGGCGCGTCCAGGCGGGCGGCGAGGGCGCGCCCGAGCGTCGTCTTGCCCGAGCCCGCGACGCCGATGACGAGCACGACGCGACAGGGCGCGGTGCGGCAGGGCGCGTCGGTTCGAGCGGAGGGTTCGCAGACGGGCACGGGCGGGCGGCGTAGACTCGGTAGTCAACGGTCTGCACACCCTCCGGGTTTTCCGATGTCCCGCCCGATCCGCCTCGTCCTGTTCCTCTGCGTCGGCCTGCTGGCCGCATTCGTGCTGCGCGACGTGCTCGGGCTGGGCGCGTCCGACACGGGCGTCGTCAGCCCCAAGGGCTACGTCGCGATCTCGCACGGCAGCCACACGCACTACGTGCCGAACGGGTGGTCCGGCGACCCGGACATCCACTCGATGCCGACGACGCCGCCGGGCCCCGGCATGACCGTCGCGGCGGACGGCAGCGTCGTGCCGGCTGGGGAATAAGCGGCGGGCTGCGGGCTGCGGGCTGCGGGCTGCGGGCTGCGGGCTGCGGGCTGCGGGCTGCGGGCTGCAAACAACTGTGCCGTCGCCCAACGTCAGCCGCCTCCCTCTCTAGTTGTCATCCTGAACTTGTTTCAGGATCTGCGTTTCACCGCGCGTCCGACAAAGGCGAAAGACAGATCCTGAAACACGTTCAGGATGACAAATTTTTAGTATTGTGATTGTCCTGACGAAATTATTTCAGTCGACCACTTTCAACTTTTCAATCCATAAAAACCGTCGGGGCCCGAGCGCCAGCGCTCAGACCCCGACGGCCTCTCTCTCCCCCTCCGGGGACCGGGTGCGCGGCCGGGGGGGCGGCGCGATATGGTGCGGGTCGGCTAGGCGGCGGCGGCGACGGGGGCGTCGTCGAACTGCGCGCGGAGCGTGCGGAGGGTCTTGGAGAGGATCTGCGAGATGCGCGCCTCCGTCAGGCCGAGGCCTTCGGCGATCTCGCGCAGCGTGAGCCCGTCGTAGAAGTAGGCGCCGACGATGCCGCGCTCGCGGGCGGGCAGCCGGTCCAGCAGCGTGTCGAGGTGGGCGACGAGCGAGCCGTGCTCGGCGCGGGCGTCGGCGGGCTCGGCGTCGGGCGCGGCGAGGACGTCGAGCGGGGCCGGGCGGTGGTCGCCCTCGGCGTCGTAGATCGAGAGCGCGAAGCGCTGCTGGGCGTCGCCGCGGAGGCGGTCGATCTCGACCACCGAGACCCCGAGGCGCTCGGCGATCTGGGACGCGCGCGGCTCGGCGCCGAGCTCCTGCTGGAGCACCTCGGCCGTGCGGGCGGCCTCGGCGACGCGCCGGCGGCGGTCGCGGCTGAGGCAGTCGATGGTGCGGAGGAAGTCCACGAGCGCGCCGCGGATGCGGCCGTACGAGAAGCTGGCGAAGGGCGTGCCCCGGCTGGGGTCGTAGCTCTGGAGCGCCTGCAGCATGCCGAGCATGCCCGCGTTCTCGAGGTCGCGGTACGTCGCGAGCGGGTGGTCCGGCAGCGTCACGCGGCGCGTGAGCGAGCGCACGAACGGGAGGGCGGCGATGGCGACGGCGCGTCCGTGCGCGGGGGTCGGTGCGGCGACGTAGCGTTCGACGGCGTCCTGTAGAGTCGGGGTCATGCGAGCACGGCTGCGGGGTGTGCGGCCGACCTACGCAACCTGAGTGCCACCCCGCGCGGCTCGCTGCCGGCACCCCCAACAGACGCCCGGATCGGAATGCCAACCGCCCGTGACGGTGGCGTGAAGCCGGATGCGGACCTCCACAGGAGAGAATCGGCCAGTCGACCCGTCTGGTAATCAACCCGCCCGAGGGTTACGGTTTCGGACCATCGCGAGTAGAATCGGGGCCGTGGCGGTTCCCCGAAACGAAGCGCGGGGCGGCCGCCCGCTCGGACGACCGCCCCGCGGCGATGCTCAGGCCGGCAGCGCCGGCCGAGCGGTCCTTACTGCACCAGCGTCACGCGACGCGACGCCTGGAAGCGCTCGCCGACGGCGCGGTAGACGTAGACGCCCGCGTCGAGGCCCGCGGCGCTGAGCGAGAACGGGTAGCGCTGGCCCGCGAGGACCTGCCCGTCGAACAGCACGGCCACCTGGCGGCCGAGGACGTCGAGGACCTCGACGCGCACGCGCTGCGGCTCGGCCACGACGAGCTCGAACGCCGTCTGCCCGTTGAACGGGTTCGGCGACGCGACCGTCAGCTCGCCGGCCGCGGCCGCGGCCATCGGCTCCGCCTCACCGGCCGTCGGGGCGACGAGGCCCGTGTAACCCTGCTGGACGTAGCTGGTGTACATCGCGTTGATCTCGGTGTACGTGTAGCCCATGTTGGTCGCGGCCTGCATGACGGCGGCAGCGGACTGCGGCTGCGTCGAGGAGCCGTTCGTCAGGCGGATGCCCTCGAAGACAGCCTTGTCGGTCCGGTCGCGGCCGACAATGTCCCAGATGCGCATGTTGGACGTCGCCCAGTGCTGACCGCGGCCGTGCGGCACGACGCCGGTCGGGTAGGTCCCGACGTTGGACGTGTTGCGGCCGGCCCAGCAGGTGTTGTGGCCGTCCCACTTGAAGACCCAGTTGTACGCCGCGTTGGAGGGCGAGAGCATGCCGAGACCGCGCGAGTAGCTCACGGCGATGTAGTCGCCGAGGCCCTCCGACAGGCCGTCGCCCTGCGAGATCGTGCCGAGGAAGTCGTGAATGCCGTGTCCGAGCTCGTGGAGGATGACGTCCGAGTCTTCGTTGTCGTCTACGCAGCCCTCGCCGAACGAGAGGTCCTGGCCGCCGCCGGAGTAGCGCGAGTTGTCCGCTCCGTTCTGGCCGTGCGCGTCGAAGCGGACGCCCGTCGTGTAGCGGTCCGGGCGGGCGTTGACGCCGAGCGTCGTGTTGACATAGCGCATGTAGTTGTCGATGTGCCAGTACGTCGTCGCGGCCTCGAAGCCGTCCGCGTTGCGCGTGAAGTCCCAGTCGGGCGTCGCCTGCGGAAAGAGGCCCTTGACCGGAGCCTCGATCTCGCGGATCTCGGCCCACGGGCCGACGAGGTTGTACATGCCGCCGCTGAACGTGATGTCGCGCATCGTGACCGCCGTGCGGGCCGCCGTGAGCTCCGGCGTGTCGGCGTCGTTGCCGTCCACGTAGCCACCGCCGTAGACGGCACCGGCGCGTGTGAGCGGGTTCGGGTCGAAGATCATCGCCGTGCCGTCGGCCATGAAGTACGGGCTCGTCTCGACCGTCGGCAGGGCCGTCGGGCGCGGGGTGTCGGGGCCGTGCTCATACACGTTGCGGTCCGCGACGCGGATCAGCTGCCCGGTCTTGGCATCGACGATGGCTTCCCAGTAGCCGAGCGGGGCCGTGGCCTCGAAGCGGACCTGGTAGGCGAGGCGCGCCCCGTCGAGGGCGGGCCACACGATGAGGTCGGTGTGGTCGGTGCGGAAGTCGCCCGTCGCGCCAACGTGGGCGATGGCGGTCGCGCGAGCGGCCGGCGCAGCGATGCTCGGCGTGACGTCGGTGAGGTCGATGTCCGTGCGGACGGCGTTGACGACGAGCTGCGCGCGCTTGTTGAGGTCGAGGTTGACGAGCGTCTCGGGGCCCCACACGGGCACGCCCTGGACGGTCTGGCGGAAGCGGACGACCGTGCCGGCCTGCCCGGTGTAGCTCTCCGTCATCTCCAGGTTGCTCACCGCGGCGGCGGCGAAGCCGAGCGTGCCGCTGGTCTGCGCGAGCGCCTCACGGGCCATGTCCTCGGCCGAGCCGGGCGAGACGTAGAGGTTGAGGCGGGTCAGCATCGCCGGGCGCCCGCTGGCGTACGACGCGCCGTTCTCGGCCATCTCCGGGTTCGGGTCCGCGCCGAGCTCGAGCGGGCTCTGCGGCTGGAACTTCTGGGCCGAGGCAGGCAACGCGACGAGCGCGAGTGCAGCCGTGAGGATCAAACGATTCATACGGGGCGGGGATGTGCGGCGCGGTGCCGCGAGGCGGTCGTGAAGGATAAACCCGTTTCGCGGTACGTCCCAATGAACTCCGCGGCTTCTCGCCTCGACACACAGCGCCTTCCAGTCCCGTGCGCCCGAGGCGTCGCGCCCGAGGCGTCGCGCCCGAGGCGTCGCGCCCGAGGCGTCGCGCCCGAGGCGTCGCGCCCGAGGCGTCGCGCCCGAGGCGTCGCGCCCGAGGCGTCGCGCCCGA
>JBBSUZ010000119.1:0-9006 GCA_038233965.1 Rhodothermales bacterium
GTCGTCCTCGTCGTCGTGGGCTACCTCGCGCTGTGCACGCTGCTGCTCGTGGCGTACCGGTTCGTGAACCCGCCAGCGACGACCGTCCAGCTCTGGAACGCGGTCGGCGACGCCGCGACGGGCGAGCGCTTCGGCTACGCGTACGACCCGGTGAGCGAGGACGAGCAGGACGCGGACATCCGCCACGCCGTCGTCGCGAGCGAGGACGCGCGGTTCTACACGCACGCCGGCTTCGACTTCGAGGAGATCCGCCGCGCGCGTGCGGACGCCGAGCGCCGCGGACGCGCCCCGCGCGGCGCGTCGACGCTCACCCAGCAGCTCGTTAAGAACCTGTTTCTGACGACCGGGCGCAGCTATGTCCGCAAGGGATTCGAGGTGCCGCTGACGCTCGCCGCCGAGCTCATCCTGCCCAAGGAGCGCATCCTCACGCTCTACCTCGACGTCGCTGAGTGGGGCCCGGGCGTCTACGGCATCGAGGCCGCCGCCCGCCACCACTACCACACGACGGCGGACGCGCTCTCGCGCAACCAGGCCGCGCGCCTCGCCGCGATCCTGCCGAACCCGGTCGCGCGGGACCCGGACGACATGGGCCGCACGGCGTCGCGCATCCAGACGCGGATGCGCCAGATGGGCTGGTAGCACGTGCTGCGGTGAGCCATCGGCCGCCGCGACCGTCAACCCGTCCTGAGATTTGTGCCCCGACTGAGAGCGGGCGGAGCCCTACACTCCGTCTGCACCTCTTTGCACACTCGCACCCGTGGCTATGCGTCTCGCTACTCCGATCCTCGCCCTGCTCCTCTTCGCCGTCCCAGCCCGGGCGCAGACGGTCGGGACGTGCGCGCTCGGCCGCGCCCAGTCCGCGCTCAACCTGAGCGACGTCTTCGCCGCCGTCTTCAACACCGGCAGCCTCTTCTTCGGCAACACGCTCACCAACGGCGACGGCTACCTCGTGCCGAGGCCCGCGGGCGTCTCGCCGATCTTCGCGGCCAACCTGTGGGTCGGCGGGCGCGTCAACGGGGAGGTCCGCGTGGCGTCGGCGCGGTACACCAACTTCAACTTCTGGCCCGGCCCGCTCGACGCGACGGGCAGCCCGGTCAACCCGGCCGACTGCTCGGCCTACGACCGCATTTTCCGGATCAGCCTGAACGACGTCGCGGCGTACGAGCAGACGGGCACGGCGACGGCCGACCTCGCCGCGTGGCCCGTCGGCCTCGGCGCGGCGACCGTCGACGCTGGCGGTCAGCCCGTCGTGCCGACATCGCTCGCGCAGACCATCAACCTCGCCGCGGGCGAGCGGCCCGTCGTCTACGGCAGCCAGACCGCGTTCTGGGTCATGAACGACGTCGGCAACGTCAAACTCGGCTCCGGCTCGGCGCCGATCGGGATCGAGGTGCGCGTCCACGCCTTCGGCGTCGCGGGCGCCGACGTGGACCTCGGGCGGGCGACGTTCTACCGCGTCGAGCTGGTCAACCGCGGTTCGTCTCCGTTCGAGGGCGCGCGGCTGAGCCTGTTCTCAGACCCCGACCTCGGCAATGCAGCCGACGACTACGTCGGAGCCGACTCCTCGCGCGGCATGGCCTTCGTCTACAACGGAGACAACGACGACGAGGGCTCGAGCGGCTACGGCGTGGCCCCGCCGGCCGTCGGCTTCGACCTGCTCGACGGGGCCGGCGCGTCGTCGTACTTCATCGGCGGCAGCAGCAACCCGGCCACGAACGACCCGTCGCTCGCCGCTGCGGTCTACAACTTCCAGCAGGGCCTCTGGGGCGACGGCTCGCCGGTGCGCGCCTTCGGCAACGGCTACCAGCAGACGCAGGGCGCGGTCACGACGTTCGCCTTCCCCGGCGACCCGGTGACGGGCCAGCCGTGGAGCGAGGTCAACAACGGGACGCCGACGCCAAACACATTCGGCGACCGCCGGCTCCTCGTCTCCTCAACAGCGTTCACGCTCCTGCCGGGCGCGTCGCGGACGATCGACCTCGCGATCCTCTACAGCCGTGGCAGCAGCAACCTCGCCAGCATCACCGCGCTGCGCGCCGTGAGCGACCGCGTGCAGGCGATGCACGACGACGGCTCGCTCTACGCCCCCGGCCTCGGCGGGCCGCTCCCCCCTCCCCCGGGCACCGTCACGCTCGTGTCCCCGGCCGACGGCGTCGACTTCGGAATCGTGAACTCGGTGCTGCTGGACTGGACACCCGCGACGCGAGCGACGGGCTACGCCGTCGAGACCGCGCTCGATGCCGCGTTCACGGTCGGCGTGCAGCGGTTTGAGGCAGCCCTGGATTCGGCCAGAGCCTACCCGGTGCCCAACGTCCGGCAGACGTACTTCTGGCGCGTCCGGGCTCTCAACCAGGGCATCGAAGGCCCCGTCTCGGACGTCCGCAGCTACACGGCCTACGGGCCATACCAGCCCACCGTCGAGGGCGTCGAGGAGTGGGATGCGGACGGCCCCATCGCCACGAATGCAGACGGCGCCGCAACGGACCCGTCGCTTCTGGCCAGCCTCAACTCGACGCGCACGCGCCCGCCGACGTACCTCGTCGGCGTTCAGGGCGCGGCCTCGGATTCTCCGTCCGCGATGCTCGGCCGGCTCAACTTCAACAATTACCTCCTGGATAACGGCCCGCGCGAGTACGAGCTCCGCTGGGTCGACGC
Organism: Rhodothermales bacterium; assembly: GCA_038233965.1. Lineage (GTDB taxonomy): Bacteria > Bacteroidota > Rhodothermia > Rhodothermales > Rubricoccaceae > DASVSE01. The sequence continues at coordinate 2,656 of JBBSUZ010000119.1, forward strand.
CGCGACGGAGGGCCAGGTCGTCCTCAACCGGGCCTGGGACCAGGTCGACCCGGCCCGCGCCTTCCTGACGTGCGTCGAGACGGGCACGGTCGTCGCCAACGCTGCGCCAGGAAGCCTCATCACGACGCCTGCGCCGGTCGTCGGCGGCTACCCGCGGATGCCGTTCCAGCTCTGGGAGATCGAGCAAGACGGCACCGAGCGCCAGGTCCACATCAACGTGATCGACGACGACGCCGACCTATGCTACTCGTTCACGTCGGCCGCCAACAGCGGCGCCGCGCCGCTCGCCGGCGGCGGCTACGAGCGCATCTACGGCAGCCGCGTGCCCTACATCGAGAGCGAGCTCTCGAACCCGGCCGACGTCCACGCCCGCGCAAACGTGGCCAACGCCACGTCGCAGGCGTTCGGTCGCCTGACGATTCTGCCGCGCACCGGCCCGGCGCGCCCGCCGCAGGCCGGCACCCGCATCCGCATCGTCACCACCGACGACTACACGACGGCCGGGGAGGCGCCGCCGGCCGGGACCGTCGACCTCGCGCTGGAGGCAGCACGCCCGAACCCGGTCCGCAGCCGCGCGACAGTGCGGTTCACGACGGCGGCGGCAGGTGCGGTGCGCCTGACGCTGGTCGACGTGCTCGGCCGGCAGGTGGCCGTGCTGGCGCAGGGCGAGCGCGCGGCCGGCGCGCACGAGGCGACGCTGGACGCGGGCCGGCTGGCGTCGGGCGTGTACCTGCTCGTGCTGGAGTCGGGCGGTGCGCGGGCCGTCCGCCCCGTCACGGTCATTCGGTGAAGCAGACCTCGGCTGCCGGGGCATGCTCCGGCGGCCGTCGCACGTCCAGGCGCAGATGTGCCAGATGGAGTGGAGTGTCGCGACTCAGCCTGGCAGACTGTCGAAGGGGAGCGGTGACGCGCGACGGGGGAGCGCAGCCTCTTTCCGTTGGCAGATGGAGACGCGCCCCGCCTGTCACACCCTTTTCTTCCCGGGCACGAACAGAAAGCTCATTACTATGCACCCGCGTCTATTCGCTCGTTCACTCGCTCTGCCGACCATGCGCCTCGCCACACCGCTCTTCGCCCTGCTCCTATTCGCCCTCCCCGCCCGCGCCCAGACGCCCGGGACGTGCACGCTCGGCCAGGCCCAGGCACAGCTCGACGTGAGCGACGTCGCGGCGACGCTCTTCAACACGGGCAGCCTCTTCTTCGGCAACCAGACGGCCGACGGCGACGGCTATGCCGTGCCGAGGTATTCGAACCGCCCGTCGATCTTTGCCGCCGGTCTCTGGGTGGGCGGACGCGTCGGCGGGCAGGTCCGCGTCGCGGCAGCGCGCTACACCAACTTCAACTTCTGGCCCGGACCGCTCGACGCCACCGGCCGCCCGGTCAACCCGGCCAGCTGCGCGGCATACGACCGCATCTACACCGTGAGCGTCAACGATGTCACGGCGTACACACAGACCGGCACGGCGACGGCCGACCTCGCCCAGTGGCCCGTCGGCCTGGGCGCGGGCGCGGTGACGGCCGCCGGCCAGCCCGTCGTGCCGACCTCGCTCGCGCAGACCATCGACCTCGCCGCCGGCGAGCGGCCCGTGATCTACGGCAGCCAGACCGCGTTCTGGGTCATGAACGACGTCGGCAACGTGCACGCGGGCACGAACACGCCGCCGATCGGGCTCGAGGTGCGTGTCCACGCCTTCGCCATCGACTCGCCCGAGTTGGACCTCGCGCGGGGCACGTTCTACCGCTACGAGCTCGTCTACCGCGGCGCGGTGCCGTTCGAGGAGGCACGGCTGAGCCTGTTCACGGACCCCGACCTCGGCAATGCCGTCGACGACTACATCGGGACGGACGTCGCGCGGGGCATGGCCTTCACCTACAACGGCGACGAGGACGACGAGGGCCCGGTCGGTTACGGCGTGGCCCCGCCGGCCATCGGCTTCGACCTGCTCCGCGGGGCCGGGTCGTCGTCGTATTTCATCAACGGAGGCAGCTTTGCGACGACGGACCCGACGACGGGCGTCCAGACCTACAACTTCCAGCAGGGCCTCTGGGGCGACGGGACGGAGGTGCGCACCTTCGGCACCGGCTACCAGCAGACGCAGGGCGCGGTGACGACGTTCGCCTTCCCCGGCGACCCGGTGACGAACCAGCCGTGGAGCGAGGGAAACAACGGCACCGGCGTGCCGACCATGCCCGGCGACCGGCGGCTCGTCGTCTCGACGCCCGCGTTCACACTCCAACCCGGTGAGTCGCGCCGGTTCGACGTCGCGATCCTCTACGGCCGCGGAGACAGCCGGCTCGCGAGCATTACCGCCCTTCGCGCGGCGAGCGACCGCGTGCAGGCCCTGCACAACGACAACTCGCTTTATGCCCCCGGTCTCGGAGGGCAGCCCGGCACCGCTCCCGGCGCGATCTCGCTCGTGGCCCCGTCAGACGGGGCCTTCTTAGGTGTCGAGAGCGCGGTGCGGCTGGACTGGACGCCCGCACAGGGTGCGACCGGGTACGTCGTGGAGGTCGCGCGCGACGCCGCGTTCTCAGTCGGCGTGCAGCGGTTCGGGTCGGATGTGGACACGCTCGCCTTCCGCCCCGAGCCGAACGTCCGGCAGGCGTACTACTGGCGCGTCCAGGCATTCAACCGGTCGGTCGGCGGTCCCCTCTCAGGCGCCCGGAGCTTCACTGTCTATGGCCCGTACCAGGGCATCGTCGAGGGCGTGCAGGAATGGGACGCGGCCGGCCCCGTCGCGACGAACGCGGACGGCTCGGCAACCGACCCGTCGCTGCTCAATAGCCTCAACTCCACGCGGACGCGTCCGCCGACCTTCCTGGTCTCAGCTCAGGGGGTGCCTTCGAACGACCCGGCCGCGGTCATCGGCCGCCTGAACTTCAACAACTACCTCACGGACAACGGCCCGCGCGAGTACGAAATCCGCTGGGTCGACCCGGCGCAGGGCCAGGTGATCCTCAACCGCGCCTGGGACCGGACGACGCCCGGCCGCGCTTTCCTGACCTGCCTCGAGACCGGCACCGCCGTCTCGACAACGGCCCCGCCGGCGAACGTCGTCACGACGCCTGCTCCGGTCGTCGGCGGCTACCCGCGGATGCCGTTCCAGCTCTGGGAGATCGACCCGGACGGGACCGAGCGGCAGGTCCACATCAACGTCCTCGACGACGACGCCGACCTCTGCTACTCGTTCACGACGGCCGCGAACAGCGGGGCGGCGCCGCTGGGCAGCTTCGGCTACGAGCGCATCTACGGTAGCCGCGTGCCCTACATCGAGAGCGAGCTCACCAACCCGGCCGAGGTCCACGCCCGGGCCAACGTCGCGAGCGCAGAGGCTCAGGCCTTCGGACGTCTCACGATCATCCCAATCGAGGGCCCGGCGCGCCCGCCGCAGGCTGGCACCCGGATCCGCATCGTCACCACCGACGACTACACGACGGCCACAGAGGCGCCGCCTGCCGGGACGGTCGAGCTCGCGCTGGAGGCAGCACGCCCGAACCCGGTCCGCAGCCGCGCGACGGTGCGCTTCACGACGGCGGCGGCGGGCACGGTGCGCCTGACGCTGGTTGACGTGCTCGGCCGGCAGGTGGCCGTGCTGGCGCAGGGCGAGCGCGCAGCAGGCGCGCACGAGGCGACGCTGGACGCGGGCCGGCTGGCGTCGGGCGTGTACCTGCTCGTGCTGGAGTCCGGCGGGTCGCGGGCCGTCCGCCCCGTCACCGTCGTCCGCTGACACAGGCATGGGCCGCGACGGTTCGGCCCGTGGTGGATTTCCCGATGGCCGCTGGCTCGTCCGCGTCACCCTCCCGGCGCTAGCTTTCGGGACAACACACATCCCGTCTCCTTGGCTGAGCTTCCGCCCGTCGTCGACCGCACCGTGGCCATCACCGGTGCCGAGCCGCTCCTCCTCTTCGGATTCAACGACGTCTACCTCCGCAAGGTCGAGGCGGCATTCCCCGAGACCCGCATCGTCGCGCGGGGCGACGAGTTGCGCCTGCGCGGCCCCGAGGAGCAGCTGGACCGCATCGAGCGCGTCATGGGCGAGCTCACGCTGATCCTCAACCGCAACGCCAACCTCACCGAGACCGACGTCGACACGGTCCTCGAGATCAACCGGCAGGGCGGCGCGTCGCGGCGCTCGGCGGCCACGGATGCGATCCTGTTCACGCCGATGGGCGGGACGGTCAAGGCCAAGACGCCCGGGCAGGGCCGCCTCGTCGAGGCCGCGCGCGGCTCCGACATCGTCTTCGCCGTCGGGCCGGCCGGCACGGGCAAGACGTACGTCTCGGTGGCCCTCGCGGTGTCCGCGCTGAAGAGCCGGCAGGTCAAGAAGATCGTCCTCGCGCGCCCGGCCGTCGAGGCGGGCGAGTCGCTCGGCTTCCTCCCCGGCGGCTTCCGCGACAAGGTCGACCCGTACCTGCGGCCGCTCTACGACGCGCTCGAGGACATGATCGAGCGCGACAAGCTCCAGAGCTACCTCGAGCGCAACATCATCGAGATCGTCCCGCTCGCCTACATGCGCGGGCGGACGCTCACGAGCGCCTTCGTCATCCTCGACGAGGCGCAGAACGCGACCGCGGGCCAGATGAAGATGTTCCTGACGCGCCTCGGCGCCGGCTCCCGCGCCATCGTCACCGGCGATGGCACACAGACCGACCTGCCCAGCCGCACGCTCTCGGGCCTCGTCCAGGCCCGCGACATCCTCGAGGGCGTCGACGGCATCGACTTCGTCGACTTCGACCGCGGCGACGTCGTCCGCCACAAGCTCGTCAAGGACATCATCGAGGCCTACGAGAAGGCGTCGGACGTCGAGGAGCCGGGGCGGAAGATGTAGGCGGAAAGTTTGAAGTTTGGAGTTTCGAGAGACTTCTTGCTCACGTCCGAGTGCTCTCCAGACTTCAACGCTTGGTGTGAGATAGCCGGAGCGCTGAGACGAGGGAAGGTGCCCGGCAGAGCGCCGTTCACGGGATCGAACCACCGACCCACGACCGATGCCCTGCCTGGACACCTTCCTGACCGCACTCTACGTCCTCGCCGACGACTTCTGCAACTCCCGAGACCTCCCCACGCGCCCCGGACCGGCGCCGGCGCTCGCCCCGGCCGAGGTGCTCACGCTGGCGCTGCTGAGCCGCCTGCCCAGGTTCGCCAGTGAGCGCGACTTCTACCGCTTCGCCGAGCAGAACCTCCGAGGCGCATTCCCGACGCTGCCCGACCGCTCCCAGTTCAACCGCGCGCTCTGCGCCGCCGACGCGCTCATGATCGCCATGCTACACCACATCGCGGACGCGCTCCGTGGGCCGTCGCACGGCCGCCCGTCGGCGGCCTACGAGGCGCTCGACACGACCGCGGTGCCGGTGCGCAACGCCAAGCGCCGCGGCTCGGGTCACCTTGCCGGCCAGGCCGACATCGGCCATTCGACGCGGCTCGGCTGGTACGAGGGCTTCAGCCTGCTCGTCGCGGCCGACCCGGCCGGCGTCGTGACCGGCTACGCGCTCGGCAGCGCCTCGACGAAGGAGCAAACGCTGTGCACCTCGTTTCTCGGAGCGCGGGCGCTCTACGAAGTGAACCCGGAGCGCGCTGCGGTGCGTGGGGTCGCCTGCGCTGGGACGTCGTTCAGCGGCGGGTCGTACCTCGGCGACAAGGGCTTCGCCGGCGAGGCGCTACACGCCGAGTGGTACGAGCGCTTCGGTGCCGCGGTCGCAACGCCGCCGAAGCGGTCCGACAAGAAGCGGGTGTGGCCGAAGGGTCTGCGGCGTCAGATGGTGAGCCTGCGGCAGATCGTCGAGACGGTGATCGGTCACGTGCAGGCGTACGCGAGCGTGCAGAAGGACCGGCCGCATAGCTTCGCGGGCCTGTGGGCGCGCGTGGCGACGTCGCTGACGCTGCACAACGCCCGGATCTGGATCAACCGGGCGCTGGGTCGCCCGGACATGGCGTTCGCCGATCAGGTCGGCTGGTAACTCACACCAAGCGTTTAAGAGTACCCTCTCGCAAACTGGGACCGTTCAGGACTCACCGTAGATCCGTTTCCCGCGAGTACAAGCTCGAAGTCGTCCGTGCCGACGAGCGCTCCGGAAGCGTCGCGCAGACCGCATGCGCCCTCGGCATCCACCGGCATCCGAGCGTCGCTCATCCACTGCTGGAAGCGCGAACTCCGCGTCGACGACGGACGAGCCTTTCCGCTCTTCCTCGGCCGCCGTTGCTGCCCGTTGAGCCTGCCTCTCCTGCCGCGACAGATCGACGCGAAGACGCTCGTTGACGCGTAGCCGTTAGCGAGCCATGGCCCGTTCGATGGCCTCGGGGGCGCGAGGAACCCCTGCGCTCAGGCGCTCCACGCCGTCTTCCGTCACGAGGTA
>JBBSUZ010000120.1:0-9003 GCA_038233965.1 Rhodothermales bacterium
GCGCAGCGCGCCGATGGGCGGGTCCTGCGCGGTGTGCGGCGGCGGGACGGGTCGCGGCGTCGGCGGCGGGCCGTCCTGGGCGGTGGCAGCCGTCGCGGCGAGCGCGAGCGTGGCCGTCCGGACGAGGCGGCCGGCGCCGTGCGCCTCGTCCTGACGGCCACGCTCGCGCTCGCCGCGACGGCTGCCACCGCCCAGGACGGCCCGCCGCCGACGCCGCGACCCGTCCCGCCGCCGCACACCGCGCAGGACCCGCCCATCGGCGCGCTGCGCATCGTCGCGACGCCCCTCCCCGTCCCGGCCTTCGACGCCGCCGCCGTCACCGCCGACGTCCGCGCCGTGCTCGACGCGCAGGTGCGGGCGTGGAACGCCGGCTCCGTCCGCGACTTCATGGGCGGCTACGCCGAGGTCGACTCGCTCGTGTTCCTCTCCGGCACGTCGGTCCGCAGGGGCTGGGAGGAGGCGCTCTACGCGTACCTCCGCACCTACCCCGACGCCGCGTCGATGGGCCTGCTGTCGTTCGACGAGGTGACCGTGACGCCGCTCTCGGGCGTCCACGCGGTCGCGTGGGGCCGCTGGCGCCTGCGCGTCGACGGGCCGATGGACGCGCAGCCGGCCGGCCTGTTCACGCTCATCCTCGTCAAGACGGACCAGGGCTGGCGCATCGTCCACGACCACACGTCGTGACCCGCCGCGCCGGCCGGGACGTCAGCGGAACCGGACGACTGCCGTGCCGGGCGGCTGGATGACGAGGCTGTCGGCCGGCGTCATGCGGCGGCGCACGCCGTCGAGCGGGACGGACTGCGCCGAGGCCAGCTCGGGGTGACGCGCGACGAGATCGAGTAGCCGGCCGAACGGCAGGTCGATGAGCGTCGTCGTCGCGCCGCCCTCGGCCGGCTCGCCGAGCGCGACGACCTCGACGGTCGCGTGGGCCTCGCCCATGAGCACGCGCGTCATCACGAGGGACTCGGTGACGGCGGACGAGTCAGCCGGTGCGAAGGCGTCGGGCGGGCCGTCGGGCGTCGTGATGGTGAGGGCGGCCGGCGCGTCGCCCGCGGCGGGCTCGAAGGCGAACGTGTAGAGCGGCGGCAGGTCCGCGACGGCGGCGAGCTGGTCGGGCTCGGTCGCGTTGTCGGGCAGGCGGTAGCGCAGCGTGGCGATGTCGCGGAAGGCGTAGATGGTCCGGCGCACGCCGCCGAGCGTGTCCGTGTGGACGAGCGTCACGCCGTCGCCCAGGCGGGCGGCGCGCGAGAGCAGCGCCTCGGCCGTGCTCAGCGGGGCGTCGCTGCCGCGCATCATCGCGCGTGCGGGGCCGGAGAGCGCGAGCGTCTCGGTGAGGGTGCCGCTGCCGTCGGGGCGGACGGCGATGGTCGAGCGGAACGTGAAGCAGCCGCACAGCGCGACGGCGCAGACGACGGCGAGGGCGAATCGGGCCACGGGGGGACGGGCGGATGAGGCCGGAGTTTAGCCGGTCCGCGGGCCCGACGGGCCGTCCCGGTGTGAGACGGCGCGCGGTTTACGCGGTGCGGCTGTCACGTCCGGGAGTCCAAAGCCCCTCATTTCGCCCCGGCACCCGTTCCGGGGGCCCCGGTTGCAACAGGCCGCACACTCCCCGCCGATAACTCCCGTGCCCTCCGTCCTCCCCGCCCCGCCCGTGCCCACGCGCCACACGTTCCACCACCGCGGATTCTCGCTCGAGATCCGCCGTGCGCCGGCCGGCTACGCCTTCACGATCCGGCAGGGCGCGGACCCGCTGCACACGTCGCGGGCAGACTTCGCGACGCCGATCTCGGCCGACCGCGCTGCGCGCCAGTTCGTCGATGACGCGCTGTTCTCGTTCGAGTTCGCGACGCAGGCCCTCGAGGCCTGAGTGGCCAGGCCGGCTGGCAACATCCCGACCGGAACATGCCCCGCATGCATGCAGCGAGCCCCCGAACGTCACCGTCCGGGGGCTCGTTGGCCGTTGGGCGACATCGTCCGCCGTCGGCCGACGTCAGTCGTCTTCGAAGTAGAAGTCTTCGTTCTGCGTCGGGTAGTCGGGCCAGACCTCCTCGATGCTCTCGTAGGGCTCACCGTCATCCTCCATCTCCTCGAGGTTCTGGATGACCTCGGCCGGCGCGCCCGTGCGGTCGGCGTAGTCGATGAGTTCGTCTTTGGTCGCCGGCCACGGCGCGTCCTCGAGCGTCGCGGCGAGTTCGAGCGTCCAGTACATAGTGTCGGTCGGGAGGGAGAGAGGGGGGGGCACGGGGCCGGGCGCACGATAGGCCCGGGCGCCGGGAAAAGCAATCCCCGCACGGACACACGGAGAGCGATGTTCCGCCGGACGCGTCAGTCGAGCGAAGCGGTGCGGGACCGGGCGACGTCGAGCAGCGCGCGGTACTCGGCCGGCGTCACACCGGGCACGAACGTCTCGACGGGGTCGGTCGGCGTCCGGGCCTCGTCGAGCTGGCGGACCTCGTAGTGCAGGTGCGGCGCCGTCGAGATGCCGCTCTGGCCGCTCGCCGCGACGACCTGCCCGCGGCTGACGGCAGCGCCGACGCGGATGCCCGGCGCGGCGGCCGTCAGGTGCGCGAAGCGCGTCATGCGCCCGGCGCGCGGGTGGTCGATCTCGACGACGGTGCCGTAGCCCTCGCGCGTGCCGACGAAGCTCACGCGGCCGTCGCCCCTCGCGTAGACGGGCGTGCCCGCGGGGACGCCGAAGTCCACGCCGGCGTGGAGGCGCATGACGTGCAGCACGGGGTGGAAGCGCACGCCGTAGCCCGACGTCATGCGGGCGTCGCGGACGGGCAGGATCGCGGGCTGCTCGCGCAAGGCCACGTCGCGGCGGCCCGCGGCCGTGCGAAGCTCGGCGTAGGACCGCCGCTGGAGCGCGAGCCGCCGCTCGACGCGGTCGAACGTGTCGGCCGTGTGCTCGAGCAGGTCGCGGGTCCGAGAGGAGTACGGCGCGAACCGCGCGTCGTGCGCGCCGCCGGTGCCCATCTGCCGCCGGGCGTCCGAGACGGGGCGGGCATGGAGGACGGTGCGGTAGAGCTCGCGGTCGGTCTCGGCGAGGCCGTCGAGCTCGGTCGAGAAGCGGGCGAGGTCTGTGTTGGCCTCGGCGAGCTGCTCCCGGAGGGCATTCACCTCGGCGTCGTGCCCATCGTCCGGCGTCCCGGCGGTCTGCGAGACCACGGCGGTGACAACGACTGCGAGCACGAGCGCGATCGTGGCCCCGCCCTTCAGCCACGTCCCGCGGCGGGTCGGCTCGACGGCGGCGAAGGTGCCGGCCTCGGGGTCGTAGACGTAGACGGCGGGCTTCGGCACAGGCGAGGCGTGGGTGTGCGAGAGGAGGTCACCGGGTCCCGTCTGCACACCCTTCCGGCGCGCGTCCGAGCGGCCCGGTGGGGCCGCGGGGGGACGCCGAACCTAGGGGAGCGCCCGATGCCGTGCAACCCTACGGCCATCGCTCACACGTTCTCCACCCGCTGCCCGTCCGTCGCGTCAGCCGCCGACGGGCGCGGAGCAGGGCCGCTACGTTCTTCGACACGCCCTCGATGCTCGGTCATCCCGGCCCCCGGGCCGGGATCTCCTGGACGGTCGGACGTGCTCGAATGGACCGGCCCTGCACGGACCGACGCCGAGGAGATCCCGGATCACGTCCGGGAGGACGTTGATTCTGGGTGTGCGTCTGGGTCAGCCCGGAGAACCTGGCGGCCCTGCAGGCGCGGAGGTGCGGCGCACGATGCGGCCGTCTGCGTCCATGGTCGCCTCCGAGTCCGGAAAGTCGGTGGCGGAGAGCTCGCGCATGAGGCGGATGACCTCGCCCGACGGATCGGCCTCGGGGATGCCCTCGCCGACCTGCCGCGCGGCGAGGATGCGGCCCGCCTCGAAGGCGCCGTCGGGCGCGAGCGTGACGTCGAGGACGGGCGCGAGGGCCGTCGCGCCGCGGATCGTGAAGCGGCCGTAGGTCGCAAAGTTGCCCAGCGAGTACGCGATGAGGCGGCCCTTGTAGAGTTCGACGCCGCGCGGGACGTGCGGCCCGGAGCCCAGCACGAGGTCGGCCCCGGCGTCGACCACGGTGTGCGTGAACAGGCGCAGGTCGCCGCGGTCCTCGCCCAGGAACGTCTCGCGTCCCGCAGGCACGTGGATGCGGCCGCCCTCGGCGCCGCCGTGGAACGACACGATGACGATGTCATGGGTCCGCGCGACCTCGGAGACGAAGCGGGCCGCGGCGGGCTCGTCGTTGAGCCAGTTCGAGTGGTCGGCGGCGTGGTACGCGATCAACGCGACGCGGACGCCGTTCTTGACGATGCTCGCGACGGTCCCGGCGCGGCCCGAGTGGGCGATGCCGAGGCGGTCCAGCATCTCCATCGTGGACGTCCGGCCCTCCTCGCCGAAGTCCTGCGCGTGGTTGTTGGCCAGCGACGCGAGGTCGATGCCGGCGTCGACGAGGTACTGCCCGTAGCGCGTCGGCGTGCGGAAGGCGTAGCACTGCGTCGACGTAGGCGCGCACTTCTCGGACGCGCCGCCGTCGAGGAACGGGCCCTCGAGGTTCGCGAACGTCAGGTCGGCGTCGCTCAGGAGGTCGTGGACGCCGGTGAGGATCGAGCGGTCGTTGGGCGGGAGGTAGCCGCGCGGGAAGTCGGTGCCGATCATGACGTCGCCGACGGCGCGGATGCGGAGCGCGCGCGCAGAATCGGACGGGGCCGCCGCGGTCGTGTCGGCCGCCGTGCGGGCGGCAGCGCCGGGAAGCGGGGCGGCGTCCCAGCAGGCGGCTCCGGTGAGCAGCGTGGCGAGAACGGCGAACGAGAAGAGGCGCATCGGGTCGGCGTCGTGTGACCCGAGAAGATAGGCGGCGGCGCCCGGCCCGGCCGCCGACGCCTGATTCGGCGACGTCGCCTCCCCCTACTCGATGTCCGTCTCGAACCACTCGACGCCGCGCTCCTGGACCGGGCCGCCGGCGCGCTTGCGCGCGATCCGCTCGTTGAGGCGCCGGGCGAACTCGCTGGCCGAGTCGTAGCCGTAGTGGCGCAGCAGGTGGTTCATCGCGATGACCTCGCAGAGGACCGTGACATTCTTGCCCGGCGTGACCGGCAGCTTCACGAGCGGCAGCGGGACGTCGAGGATGTCCTGGTTCTCGTCGACCATGCCGAGGCGCGTGTACTCCTCGTTCGGGTCCCACGGATGGACCCGGACGACGACCTCGATGCGCTTCTGGTAGCGGATCGCGCGGACGCCGAACATGGCCTTGACGTCGAGGATGCCCAGCCCGCGGACCTCCATGAAGTGCTTGGCGAGGTCCGTGCCGGTGCCCATCAGGACGTCCGTGCCCTTGCGCGTCGCGATCACGACGTCGTCCGCGACGAGGCGGTGGCCGCGCTCGACGAGGTCGAGCGCGATCTCGGACTTGCCGATGCCCGCCGGGCCGGTGATGAGCAGGCCGACGCCGTAGACGTCCACGAGCGAGCCGTGGAGCGAGAGCTGGAGCGCGAACTGGTCCTCGAGCAGGTCCCGCAGCGTCAGCATGAACGGGACCGTCGCCATGGGCGTGCGGTACACCGGGACGCCGTGCGCGTCGGCCCGCGCGAGGAGCGCGTCGGGGAGCGTGTTGCCGGCGGTGAGCACGACGCACGGCACGCCGAAAGCCATGAGCGTGGCGAAGGCCTCGGCCGCCTTTTCCTCGCCGATCCACGCGAGGTAGCGGACCTCGGTGTTGCCCAGGACCTGGATGCGCTCTGACGAGAACAACTCGGTGTAGCCCGTCAGCGCGAGGCCCGGCCGGTGGACGTGGCTGTCGGTCAGCGGGCGGCGCTCGGCCGGCGCGCTGTTGACGAGGTCCATCTCGATGCGCGCGAGCGTCTGCACGTGCTGGATGATCTCGGCGACGGTGATGCCGTCTTTGCGGAACGGGGCAGCGGGGCGCATGGCGAGGCGGTTCGGGGTACGGGGTTCAGGGTACGAGGAGCGCCGGGTACCGTGTACCTCGTACCTCGCACCGCGTCACGGCACCGGCACGGCGTCGAGGACGCGGCCGACGATCTGCTCGGGCGTGACCTCCTCGGCCTCGGCCTCGTAGGTCACGGCGACGCGGTGGCGGAGCACGTCGAGCGCGACCGCGCGGACGTCGTCGGGCGTGGCGTAGGCGCGGCCGCGCAAAAAGGCGTGGGCGCGGCAGGCGAGGCCGAGCGCGATCGAGGCGCGCGGGCTCGCGCCGTACGCGATGAGTCCGCGCAGGTCCGTCAGGCCGTAGCGCTCGGGCGCGCGCGTCGCGAGCACGAGGTCGACGATGTACTCCTCGACGCGCGGGTCCACGTAGACCTGCCCGACGACGAGGCGCGCATCGCGGATCTCGGCCGGCGTCACGACGGGCCGGATCTCGGGCGCGGTCGCCGTCTGCGCCATGCGCCGCAGGATGATGAGCTCCTCGTCGCGCGTCGGGTACGTCACGACGGTCTTGAGCATGAAGCGGTCCACCTGTGCCTCGGGCAGCGGGTACGTGCCCTCCTGCTCGACCGGGTTCTGGGTCGCGAGGACGAGGAACGGGTCGGGCAGCGGGTATGTCGTGTCGCCGATCGTGACCTGCCGCTCCTGCATCGCCTCGAGCAGGGCGGACTGGACCTTGGCCGGCGCGCGGTTCACCTCGTCCGCGAGGACGATGTTGGCGAAGACGGGCCCCTTCTTGACGATGAAGTCGCCCGAGCCCTGGTTGTAGACGAGCGTCCCGACGAGGTCGGCGGGCAGCAGGTCCGGCGTGAACTGGATGCGCTGGAACTGGGCGTCGATCGCGCGGGCCAGCGTGCTCACGGCGAGCGTCTTGGCCAGCCCGGGCACGCCTTCGAGGAGCACGTGGCCGCCGGTCAGCAGCCCGATGAGCAGCCGCTCGACCATCGTCGGCTGCCCGACGACGACGCGGCCGACGGCGGCGAGCAGGGGCTGGACGAACGCGCCGGATGTGGCGACGCGGTCGGTCAGTGCGTCGAGGTCGGGCGTGGACGTGGCGGTGGGCTGGACGGTCTCGGACATGGGCGGGGCGCGGGGGACGCCCGAAGGTACCGAGGCCGGCCGGTCTCAGTCCGTGCCGAGGACGTCGCCGACGGCCGGGGCGACGCCGCGCAGGATGTCGGCCGCCGCCATGCGCTTTTTGCCCTCACGCTGCGCCTCGACGATCTCGACCGACCCGTCGGCGCACGCCACGACGAGGCGCGGGCCGGACTCGATCACCGTCCCCGGCGCGCCGAGCACATCCGCCTCGGCGTCGACACGCGTCTGGATGACCTTGAACGTTTCGGCCGGGCCGCCACCTGCCTGCCACGTCGTCCACGCGCCGGGCACGGGCGAGAGGGCGCGGACGTGGTCGTGGACGCGCCGCGCCGGCCGCGCCCAGTCGATGCGGGCGTCGTCGCGGAAGAGCTTGGGCGCGGCGCTCGCGAGTGCGTCGTCCTGCGGGTGCGGCGCGGCCGTCCCGTCGGCGAGCATCCGGACCGTTTCGACGGCCGCCTCGGCCCCGAGCGCGGCGAGCCGGTCGTGGACGTCGCCCATCGTCTCGTCCGGCCCGACCGGCGTCCGCTTGACGACGAGCACGTCGCCCGTGTCCACGGACGGCCGCAGCAGGAACGTCGTGACGCCGGTCTCGGCGACGCCGTCCATCAGCGCGCGCGCGATCGGGGCCGCCCCGCGGTACGCCGGCAAGATGGAGCCGTGGACGTTGAACGCGCCGAGCCGGGCCGTCTCGTAGACCTCGCGCGGCAGGATCCGGAACGCGACGACGGCGAGGATGTCGGGCGCGAGCGCGGCGAGGTCCGCCTGAAAACCAGCGTCCTTGAGCGACTCGGGCTGCAGCAGCGGAATCCCGTGCCGCTCGGCAGCCTCCTTGACGGCCGAGGCGCGGACGCTCTGGCCGCGCCCCGCCGGCCGGTCCGGCACCGTCACGACGGCCATGGGCACGAGGCCGGCTTCGACGAGCGCGTCGAGCGAGGCGACGGCGAACGCGGGCGTGCCCAAAAAGACGAGACGGGGATTGGGGGTTGGGGACTGGGTCACTCAGGCAGGCGTCGGTGGCAGTTTGCAAACTACCGGTGCACATCCTCTGCCAAACCCCAATCCCTAGCCCCCAATCCCTCTCCTCACATCCGCGTCCGGTCGTCCCAGATGGGGACGAGCAGGCGGAAGTCGCCGAGGCGGCTCTCGTCGACGAAGATGAAGCGGCGGCCCTGGCCGCTGTAGTACCAGATCTGGTACGGGTTGGTGCCGTAGTTGAACGGGTGCTCCTCGACGAAGTCCGGCGCGCCGAAGCGGATGTAGACCTCGCCGCGGTCCGTGTTCCAGCCCAGGTCGCGGAGGCGCGTGTAGCGCTCGTTGGCGTAGGCGACGCGGTAGTAGTACTCCTCCATCCGCTCGTTGCGCGCCGTCCCCGGCGTCGCGTCGCGGGCGTCCCAGAAGGCACGGAAGAGGCGCGTGCGCTCCTCGGGCGTGGCCGCCTGGCGGATGGCGTTCAGCTCGCGGTCGCGGGCGACGTAGCGGAGCTGCGAGATGGCGAGGTCGAGGTCGGCGATCTGCCCCGCGAGGCCCATCCAGCGGACCGAGAACGGGCGTGTCGTCTCGGTGACGAGGTCGCCGGTGGGCGTCTCGAGGCGGACGGTGAGCGCGTAGTCGCCGACCTGGAGCCGCTCGGTCTCGATGCGGAAGGCGGCGGGCGTGCGGCCGGCCGGCACGTCGAGGTCCTAGGAGAAACCGACCCGCGTCCCGAGGTCCGCCAGCTGCCGCGGCGCGAGGCCGAGGAGCGCGGAGAAGCTCGGGCGCTCGCGGACCCGGTTCTGCTCGGTCACGGCGTACGTCACGCGCAGCGACTCGGGCGCGTCGGCGTAGAGCTCGTAGTAGACCGTGAACGCGTCCTGCTCGGTCGAGATCGCGGCGCCGACGTTGGGCTCGAACGTGCGGGCGTCCTCGTCGTAGCGGTCCAGCAGAATCGGGTCGCTCATGGCGGCGATGCGCCCGCCGCCGGCGTCCATCGGGCGGACGACGTGCCCC
>JBBSUZ010000121.1:0-8951 GCA_038233965.1 Rhodothermales bacterium
CCGTCGGGGCGCGGCGGCGCGGCGCGGTTCACGGTCCGCTCGCCCATCGGCGGGACGGTGACGAGCCGCGCCGCCCAGATCGGCGACTACGTCGAGCCGAGCCGCGACATGTTCGAGGTCGCCGCGACGGGCTCGGGGCTCGTCGAGGCGCAGGTCTCGACCGCGCAGGCCGAGGGGCTGCGCGTGGGGCAGCTCGCGACGGTCGTCACGGCCGACAGCGCGCGCTACGCCGCCCGCGTCGTCGCCGTCTCGCCGACGGTCGAGGCCGAGAGCCGGACGGTCCCGGTGCGCGTCCAGATGGTCTCGGGGCGGCTGCGGCCCGAGGCGTTCGCGACGGTCGCCTTAGAGACGGCCGGAACGAGGCAGGCGGTCGTCGTGCCCGAGGCGGCGGTCGAGCGCGCGGACGGCGGCGCATTCGTCTTCGTCGCCGTCGACGGCGAGCCGGGCACGTTCCGGCGCACCGAGGTGTCGATCGGGCAGAGCTCGGGCGACGGCGTCGAAGTCCGGTCGGGCCTCACGGCCGGGCAGCGGATCGCGACCGCGGGCGTCTTCTACCTCCGCTCGGCCCGGCAGCGCGGCGAGCTCGCCGAGCACGACCACTGACCGGCTCACTTTCGCCTATCCCATCATGTATCGACGCTCGACGGTTCTCACGACGGCAGCCTTGGCCGCCGTCGCCGCGGCGGCAGCGCCGATGGTCCCGACGTGCTCGGTCCCGAGGCCGTGCGCCGCCCCTACGACCGGCTCGCGCCGGCCTACGGCGCGCTCAAGGGCGCGACGGGCCTCGGTGGCGATATGCACCGCCGCGCCGCCTGCGCGCTCGGTCTGCGCCCCGGCGACACGGCCGTGGACCTCGCCTGCGGAACGGGCGCGAACCTGCCGCACCTCGTCCGGGCCGTCGGCCCCGCGGGCCGCGTCGCCGGCGTGGACCTCTCGCCCGGGATGCTCGCGCAGGCGCGCCGCCGCGCTGCTCTCCCTCGTCACCGAGGAGCTCCTCGTCGAGGCGCACGAGACTGAGGCCACGCCGCTCGCGACGGCCACCTTCTTCGCGGGTTTCCTCGCGCTCCTCCTTCTCGAAATGGCTCTCCAATCCTGATCCCATGTCCGATCCACTCCGCATCGACCTTCCCGTCCTGCTGCCCGACGCGCCGGACGCGCGCGACGCCTGCGTCGCCCGTCTCACAGACGCCCTCGCGGCGACGACCGGCGTTGAGCGCGCGCACGTCGTAGACGAGCCGGACGGCGCCAAGCTGTGTCTCCATTACGACCCGGCCGTAGTCGCGCTGCCGCGCCTGCGCCGCGCGGCCGAGCAGGCCGGGGCGCGCATCACCGAGCGCTACGGGCACGTGCTCTGGCCCGCGAGCGGGCTCACGCACCAGCGCCGCGCCCGGACGGTGACCGAGCGCCTGCGGCAGCAGCCGGGCGTCGTCGAGGCCGAGGCGAACGCGACCGGCCCGGTCCGCATCGAGTTCGACCGCGAGGTGGCGACAGAGGCCGACCTCCGCCGCGTGCTCGCCGGCCTGGGCGTGAGCGTCCGCGGCGACGAACCGCCCGAAGTCGCCGCCGCCGATGGCGATGCGGTCGAAGGCGACCACGCCGGCCATGACCACGGACCGGGTGAGGGCCACGGCGAGCACGAGGGGCACGGCCACGCGCCCGGCGCACACGATCACGCCCACGGCGGAATCTTCGGCGAGCGGACCGAGCTCATTTTTGCCCTGCTCGCCGGCGTCTGCGTCGGGCTCGGTTGGGGCCTGGACACGTTCTCGAGCGTCTCGGAGACGATCCCGTTCGTGCTCTACCTCAGCGCGTACGCCTTCGGCGGCTGGTTCACGGTCCGAGAGGCGTTCGATTCGATCCGCGCCGGCCGCTTCGAGATCGACTTCCTGATGCTCGTCGCCGCCGCCGGCGCCGCGGCGCTCGGCGAGTGGTTCGAGGGCGGCCTGCTGCTGTTCCTGTTCTCGTTCGGGCACTCGCTCGAAGGCTACGCGATGGGCCGCGCGCGGCGCGCGATCGAGGCGCTCGGCGAGCTCGCGCCGGCCACGGCCCGCGTCCGCCGGGGCGGCGTCGAGACCGAGGTGCCGGTCGGCGACCTGAAGGTTGGCGACACCGTCGTCGTACGGCCCGACGAGCGGATCGCGGCCGACGGCGTCGTGGCGAAGGGCACGAGCGCGGTCGACCAGGCGCCCGTCACGGGCGAGAGCGTGCCCGTCGACAAGCAGCCCGCGCCGGACATCGACGCCGCGCTCGCGGACGCGGAGGCGCTCGCGCCCGAGCACCGCGTCTTCGCAGGTACGCTCAACGGGTCGGGCGCGCTCGACGTCGTGGTGACGCGGCCGGCAGGCGAGACGACGCTCGCGCGCGTCGTCCAGATGGTCGCCGAGGCGGAGACCGAGAAGAGCCCGACGCAGCGCTTCACGGACCGCTTCGAGAAGGTGTTCGTGCCGTCCGTGCTCGCGCTCGTGGGCCTGCTGCTCGTCGGGCCGCCGCTGCTCGGCGCGCTCGGCGTGTTCACCGAGGCGTTCAGCGTCTCGTTCTACCGCGCGATGGCCGTGCTCGTCGCGGCGTCACCGTGCGCGCTCGCCATCGCGACGCCCTCGGCGGTCCTCTCGGGCGTCGCCCGCGCCGGCCGCCAGGGCGTGCTCGTCAAGGGCGGCGGGCCGCTCGAGGCGCTCGGCTCGCTCTCGGCCATCGCCTTCGACAAGACGGGCACGCTCACCGAGGGCGCGCCGCGCGTGACGGACGTCGTGCCGGCGGATGGCGCGACCGAGGCCGAGCTGGTCGAGGCTGTCGTGGCGGTCGAGCGGCTGAGCCAGCACCCGCTCGCGCGTGCCATCGTCCGCGACCTCGCAGAGCGGGCGGCGGGCGCATCCGTCGCCGACGACTTGCAGAGCGTGACCGGCCACGGCGTCCGGGCGCGCCTCGCTGGCGAGGCCGTCGCGGTCGGCAAGCCGGACCTGTTCACGCTGGACGGCGGCGCGGCGGCCCCCGAGGCGCTCCTGGAGACGGACCGAGCGCTCAAGGCCGATGGCCGCTCGACGATGCTCGTGCAGCGCGGCGACCGCTTCCTGGGCGTCGTCGGGCTGATGGACACGCCGCGCGCCTCGGCGCGGGGCGTCATCGAGCGCCTGCACGCGCTCGGCATCGAGACGACGATCATGATCTCGGGCGACGCCCAGGTCGTCGCCGAGTCCGTCGCGCGGGCTGTCGGCATCGACGAGGCGCGGGGCGACCTGCTGCCCGAAGACAAGGTGGCGGCGATCAAGGCTCTCCGCGAGCGCGGTGAGGTCGCGATGGTCGGCGACGGCGTCAACGACGCGCCGGCGATGGCGAACGCGACGGTCGGCATCGCGATGGGTGCGGCAGGCTCCGACGTGGCGCTCGAAACGGCCGACGTGGCGCTGATGGCGGACGACCTCGCGCAGCTCCCGTTCGCGGTCGGCCTGAGCCGGAAGACGCGCGGGATCATCCGGCAGAACCTGTGGCTGAGCCTCGGTATGGTCGCGTTCCTCGTTCCGGCGACGCTGTTCGGTCTCGGCATCGGGCCGGCGGTGGCGTTACACGAGGGATCGACGCTCGTGGTGGTATTCAACGCGCTCCGGCTGCTCGCCTACAAGGAGCCACAGGCCTGACGCACAGCAGCACTCACGGGTCGTCTCGGACAGTAGCCAGGCGGATCAAATGCGGATATCGCCGGGCGTAGACCGCGAGCCGCTTGATGGCCGCGACGGTCGCAGGTTCTAACTTCGGCCCGGTTCGGGCTACCAGACGCCGGCCTCCGCGCGGAGGCCGGCGTTTCGCGTTGTGGAATGGCGCGATCCGCGCCGCGGCGAATCGGGCCGGGCCAGACAACTCTGGGCCTGTGAACGTCAGCCCGTCAACGAGGACAGCGGGACAGGACGTCCGATGGACCGGCCTGTCGAGGGGAGTCTCCCAACGCCCGCTAGACGTACGATGAGTCGAATGAGCACCTCGGGTCCACCACCTCACTCTAACCGGAGACGGCGACACAAGCCGGGCCGAGCGCGGGCTGATCTCGATGGGCTGCCGTCTGAAGCGATGCGGCCGGGGATGCCTCCCAGGGTGCGGCGACGAAGCCAGCCAGCCTTGCCCCTGCGAACGCGTGCACGGGTCTCGCCGGTATCGGGCTCCTCCGGCGGCCACACACGTACAAGGCGCGGACACCTCCCGACCCATGGACACCGCCGACCCATCCCCGACCGCCCCCGAAGACCATGGGGGGCCCTCCTACGACCGCTCCATCGAGGGGTACGCCGGGATCTCCGACGGGGCCCTCGACGCCGTCGGGGATGTCCGCGACGCCCGGGCTTTCGCCGAGATGATCGTCGACACAGTCCGGGAGGGCCTCCTCGTCCTCGACCTCGGCCTCAAGGTCGTCGCCGCCAACGAGTCGTTCTACCAGATGTTCGGGGTCGACCCTGAGGAGACGGTCGGGCGGAAGGTCTACGACCTCGGCGACGGTCAGTGGGACCTCCCCGAGCTCCGAAATCTCCTGGAGGACATCCTCCCCCGCGAGGGAGTCTTCAACGATTTCCAGGTCGAGCACGACTTCGAGGGGCTCGGCCGACGGGTCATCCTCCTCAACGCCCGTCGGCTCGACGACCACCACCTCGTCCTCCTCGCCATTCAGGACACCACCGAGCGCCGCCGGGCTGAGGAGGACTTGGAGCGGGCCCGGCTCGACGCCGAGCGCGCTCGCGAGGACCTCCGCACGGCGCAGGACCTCCTCGCGCAGCAGGAGAAGATGGCCTCGCTGGGCCGCCTCGCAGCCGGCGTCGCCCACGAACTCAAGAACCCGCTCAACTTCGTCACCAACTTCGCCGAGATCACCCTCGAACTCGTGGGCGAGCTCCGGAGAGCGAGCGCGGCCGGAGACGCGTCCGACGTTGCGGAATTCCTCGCGGACGTGGAGTCAAACTCCAGAAAGGTCCTGGAGCACGGACAGCGGGCAAACGTCATCGTGGAGCAGATGATGGACCACGCCCGGTCGGCCCCGAGCACGTCCACGACTCGCAGAAGCGTGGACGTCAACGCGCTCGTGCGGGAGCAGGTGGCCCTGGAGATGGAGGGCCGGCGGACGGGCCGTCCGGAGTGGACGTGCCGTGTCGTCGAGGACCTCGGCGCGGAGACGGGCGCGGTGACCGCGTCGCCGCACGAGATTGCCCGGGTCGTCCAGAGCCTGCTCCGGAACGCTCTCGACGCCCTCGACGAGCGGGAGGCTTCCGAGACGGGATCCTACGAGCCGGTCCTTCGCGTCCAGACGCGGCGCGAGGGCGGGACCGTCTCGGTCTCCGTGTCGGACAACGGTTCGGGGCTCGCGCGCCCCCTGCGTCAGCGGGTGTTCGAGCCGTTCTACACGACGAAGCCGCCGGGGAGCGGGCACCCCGGCCTCGGGCTCTCGCTCGCCCACGAGACCGTCGTCGGGGCGTACGGGGGGCAGATCGACGTCGAGAGCGAGGAGGGCGTCGGGAGTACGTTCACCGCTCGCCTCCCCGCCGGATGACTCCGGTGCTCGGCCACACCGGACCTCCCTCAGACCGACCACGTCCAGGCCCGGACCTCCGGCATGTCGTCCCCGTGCGCCCGGATGCGCGCGTGGTGCTCGTCCAGCTTGGCCCGGCAGAAGGCGTCGGCCCGCACGCCTCCGGCTCAAGGCTCAGGCGGGCCCAACCTCGTGCCTGCGCTCGCCAGTAGGTGCGGGTAGCGCCGGGCGTAGACCGCGAGCCGCTTGGTGGCCGCGACGGTCGCAGGTTCTAACGCCGGTCCGGTTCGGGCTACCAGACGCCGGCTCCCACCTCGGGGGCCGGCGTTTTGCGTTCGCAGGTCCCTGTCGGCCCCTCGTGGCGGTCGAGCGGCGCCGGAATAATCGGCCTCGACGTCACCGAGGCGCACCGTTCCGGGTCTCGCCCGCGGCGGCGATTCCGACGGGTTCACCGTGATCCGCGGGGCCACGCGACCGAGCGAGTGGGCCATCCGGGAGATCCGCTCTGAGCGCGACGAGCAGGGCCGGCAGCACGAGGAGGACGAGCGGCAGCTGCGCGGCCAGTCCGGACACGATGGCGATCGCGAGCGGCTTCAGCAGGCCGGAGCCCTCGCCAAGCCCGATCGCGAGCGGCAGGAGGGCGAGGATCGCGGCGAGCGTCGTCATCGCGATGGGCCGGAGCCGGTTCGAGGCGGCCGCCAGCAGCGCCTCCCCCCTCTCCATCTCCGGCGGCAGCACGCGCAGTTCCTCGACGTAGAACACGCTCACCTCGGTCACGATGCCGACGATCATCGCGATGCCCATCATCGACGAGATGTCGACGGCCGCGCCCCAGAGCCAGAGGCCGACGAAGATGGCGGCGAGCGACAGCAGCGCGGTGATCCGCATCGCGAGCGCCACCTTGAAGCGACGGTAGAGCGCGAGCAGGAGCAGGAAGACGAGCGCCGTCGCGGCGCCGAAGACGCCCAGGAGCCCGCGGAAGGCGTCCTGCTGCTGCGCGTAGAGCCCGCCGAGGCGGTAGCTCACGCCGATCGGGAGCGTGTCCGGCCGGTCCAGATACGCCTTGACGTCGGCGATGGTCGAGCCGAGGTCGCGGCCCGCGAGACGGCCCGTGACGGCGACCATCCGGCGCAGGTCGGCGCGCGCGATCTGCGGCTGGCCCGTCACCGTCCGGATCGTCGCCACATCGGACACGCGGACGAGGTGGCCGTCGGGGGCGCGGACCGTCAGCCGGCCCACGTCGAGCGGCGTCCGGCGGTACCCGGGCGCGACCCAGACGCGGACATCCACGAGCTTCGGCCCCTGCCGGACCTGCGTGGCCACGTTGCCGTCGAGGACGTCGCCGAGCGCCGCGGCGACGTCCTGCGGCGTGAGTCCCTGGAGGCCGGCGCGCGTGCGGTCGACCACGACATCGAGCGCGTCGCCCGCGGGCACGATGCCGTCGGCGACGTCCACGACGCCTGCGATGCCGCCGAGGCCGTCCGCGACCGAGGAGGCGAGACGGGTCAGGACGGCCGGGTCGTCGGAGAAGAGCTGGACCTCGATCGGCTGCGGGACGGCCGTGAGGTCGCCGATGAGGTCCTCCATCAGCAGCACGAGCTCGATCTGCAGGCCTGGAACCCGCGCCTCGATCTGGCCGCGCACGTCGTCCATGATGGCCTCGATGTCGCGGCGCGGGAGCGGCTTCAGGCGGACGAACATGTCGCCCTCGTTGGCCTCGGTGAGGCCGCCGCCGAGCTGGAAGCCAGTCCGCCGGCTGTACGTGTCGACCTCGGGCGTCGCCTGGAGGATGGCCTCGACCTGCTTCACCATGACGTCCGTGGCCTCGAGCGACGTGCCCGGCGGCGAGAGGTAGTCCAGCACGAAGCCACCCTCGTCGGTCGGCGGGAGGAAGCCGCTGCCGACCTGCGTGTAGCCGATGACCCCGAAGGCCAGGAGCGGCACGACGAGGACGAGCGCGAGGACCGGCCGGGCGATGACGCGGCGCCCGGCCCCATCGTAGAAGCGCTGCGTGCGCGTCCAGAGGCGCCCAGGCGGCGTCTCCTCGGCGTCGCGGGCCGTCAGCACGGTCTCCGCGATGAGAGGCACGGCGACCCAGGCGACGAGGAACGAGACGACGAGGGCGGAGGCGAGCGTGATCGAGAGCGCCTTGAAGAACTCGCCGGTCACGCCCGAGAGAAAGGCCGGCGGAATGTGGATGATGAGCGTTGCGGCGCTGGAGGCCGCGAGAGGCCGCGTGAACTGCCGCGCGGCCAGCATCACGCGCTGCCGCGGGCCCAGCCCCCGCAGCGCCTGAGCGGCCTCCGTAGACTCCGCCTCGCCGCGGAGCGTCTTCACGATGTGCTCGACCATCACGATCACGTCGTCGATGACGAGCCCGACGGCCGCGGCCATGCCGCCAAGCGTCATCACGTTGATCGTCTGGCCGATGAGCGAGAGGATGAGCGCCGTGATGGCCAGCACGACGGGCACCGCAACGATGGCGACGACCGTGATCTTCCAGTTCCGCAGGAACAGGAACAGCACGAGCGCGGCGAGGAGCACGCCGATCAGGACCGCGTCGCGGACGCTCGCCGACGACGCCAGGATGAGGTCGGACTGGTTGTACCACTGCGCCGAGACCGTCCCGGGCGGCAGCGGGACGCGGGCCAGCGCCGCCTCGACGTCGCGCGCGATCTGGACCGTGTTGCCGCCGGGCTGCTGGTACACGAGGACGAGCGTCGCCGGCTTCCCGTCGGCGGTGGCGCGGGTGTAGACCGGGGCCTCGGCCGGGCGGACCGTCGCGACGTCGCCCAGGCGCACGACGCCCTCGGGGCCGGCGCGGAGCACGATGTCCGGCACCTGGCTCACGGTGTCGAGCGGCGCCTCGGTGAAGGCGAGGTAGAGCTTGCTGCGGTCCTCGATGCGGCCGAGCGCCGTCACCACGTTGGACTGCCCGACGGCCGCGGCGAGGTCGCCGATGGTGAGGCCGAACTGAGCGAGGCGCTCCGGGTCGGCCTCGACGCGGACCTCGCCGGTCGCCCCGCCCTGCGCCTCGACGCGTGCCACGCCGTCCACGGTCGCGAGGGCAGGCCGGAGCGTGTACTGCGCGAGATCGTAGAGCGCGACCGGATCCTGCGTCGTGGACGTCAGCGAGTAGCCGAGGACCGGGAAGACGGTCGGGTCCATGCGGCGCACCTCGAACTGCGTGCCCGCGGGGAGGCTGGGGAGCACGCCCGAGACGGCCGTCTGCACGTCGAGGAGCGCGATCGACATGTCGCGGCCCCAGCCGAAGTCCACCGAC
The DNA here is from genome assembly GCA_038233965.1 of Rhodothermales bacterium. Classification (GTDB taxonomy): domain Bacteria; phylum Bacteroidota; class Rhodothermia; order Rhodothermales; family Rubricoccaceae; genus DASVSE01. The sequence continues at coordinate 8,787 of JBBSUZ010000121.1, forward strand.
ACCTCGGCCGCGCCCCGGCTCGTCGTCGAGCGCAGTCCCTGCACGCCGGGCAGCGCGCGGAGCGCAGTCTCCATGGGCGTCGTGACCTCGATGGCCATGCGCTCGGCCGAGCGGTCGCCGGCGTCGAGCGAGACGACGATGCGCGGGAACGAGACCTGCGGAAAG
>JBBSUZ010000122.1:0-8940 GCA_038233965.1 Rhodothermales bacterium
CCCCACGAGCGCGCCGATCGTGCCGCGCGCGAGCGCCATGTCGGCCCCGTCCAAGACGGTCCGGGTCGCGTCGCCCTCGCGGTAGCCTTTGCGGACGTCGCGGAGGTCGAGGACGAGATCGGGCGGGTCGGTCACGGGAGCGGTGGGGCGAGCGGGCCGCGTGGCACGACGCCCGCCGTGTCAGGTTTTCGAGCGTCGCTGAAAGTTTGACGGCCGAGGCGCGCGCGGCAGCCAGCCGTGCTCTAGGTTTGGAGCATCGGCCACCCGTCCTGTCCGTCTCCGACGGGTCACGTTATCGAATCGTCAAGACCCCGGCGACGGGCGTCTGAGCAGCAACCGCCGCGTTCAAGCCGCATCCACTCGCCTCCCGCGATGCTCGAAGTCACGTTCATCCTCATCGTCGTCGTCGTCACGGCCCTCGCGTTCGACTACACGAACGGCTTCCACGACACCGCCAACGCCATGGCGACGTCGATCGCGACCGGCGCGCTCGCGCCGAAGACGGCGGTCGGGCTGTCGGCGATTCTGAACCTCGTCGGCGCCTTCCTCTCGATCGAGGTCGCGCTAACGGTCAGCAACAAGGTGGTCAACATCCAGGCCGACAACGGGCTGCCGATCCCGGAGCTGATGGGCGCGCCGATCCTGACGATCGTGTTCGCCGGACTCGTCGGCGGCATCCTCTGGAACCTGGTGACGTGGCTGTTCGGCCTGCCGTCGTCGTCGTCGCACGCGCTCTTCGGCGGCCTCATCGGCGCCGCCATCGCCGCGCTCGGCATCGACGGCGTGCGGTGGGCGGGCGTGGTCGAGAAGGTCGTGTTGCCGGCCGTCGCGGCGCCGGTCGTCGCCGGCCTCATCGCGGCCGTCGGGACGTGGATCATCTACCGCATCGTGGCCACCGTCCCGGACGAGCACCGCGAGGCGGGCTTCCGCTGGGGCCAGATCGGCTCGGCGAGCCTCGTCTCGCTCGCGCACGGCACCAACGACGCGCAGAAGACGATGGGCGTGATCACGCTCGCGCTCATCGCGGCGGGCGACTGGACCGACACCGAGGCCGTCCCGTTCTGGGTCAAGGCGTCCTGCGCGATCGCCATCGCGGCGGGCACGTGGATGGGCGGCTGGCGCATCATCCGGACGCTCGGCAAGGGCCTCGTCGAGATCGACTCGCCGCAGGGCATGGCCGCCGAGGCGGCGTCGGCGGCGATCATCCTGACGTCCAGCCACCTCGGCATGGCGCTCTCGACGACCCACGTCGCGACGGGCTCGATCCTCGGGACGGGCGTCGGGCGCAAGGGCGCGGCCGTCCGCTGGGGCGTCGCCGGGCGCATGGCCATCGCGTGGGTGCTGACGCTTCCGGCGGCCGGCCTCGTCGGCGCGCTCTGCTGGGCGATCGCACACGGCATCGGTGGCGCACCAGGCATCATGGTCGTCTTCGCGATCCTGTGCGCCGCGTCGCTCTGGATGTTCCTGCACTCGCGCAAGTCGCCGGTCTCGCACGACACCGTCAACAACGACTGGCCGGACGACGGCGTGATCCTCTCGGACGAGACGCCGATCCTCGAGCCGGCCCCGGTCACCGTCTAGCCCTCCCCCACTATGGAGATCCTCGCCCACTCGTTCTCGGCCCTCTGGCAGGTGCTCGTCGTCGGGCTGCTGCTCGGTGCGGGCCTGCCCGCCCTGTTCTCGCTCGGAATGCTGAGCCTCAGCCGCGGCCGCATGGCCGGCGCGGACGGCCACCTGCGGACGGACGCGCCGCCGGTCAACCTCGCGGGCAAGATCGGAGCCGTCATTTGCTTCGGGCTCGTCATCGTCATGGCCCTGTTCGGGATCGTCGTGATCGTCCATGCGGACTGGGCCTTCAGCCTGCTCCACGCCATCGCCGGGCGCTAGGCCGTCAGCCGCGGACGAGGTCGAGCCAGATCACGAGGAGCGGGACGGCCACGACGGCGGCGTCGATGCGGTCCATCAGGCCGCCGTGCCCCGGCAGCCACGTCGCCGAGTCCTTGACGTCGACCGAGCGCTTGAAGTGGCTCTCGGCGAGGTCGCCGAACGGGCTCGCGATGCCGGCCACGACCGCCAGCGCCGCGACGTCGAGCGGCGTCAGGACGTCCCGCAGCGGCGTCCACCACCAGAAGCCGACGGCGAACACGATCGCGCCGACGACGCCACCGACCGCGCCCTCCCACGTCTTTTTGGGCGAGACGCGCGGGAAGAGCGGGTGCTTGCCGACGGCCCGGCCCGCGAAGTAGGCGAACGAGTCGGCGCCCCAGATGCAGAACAGCGCGGCCGTCGTGAGCCAGAACGCGCCGTGGTCGGCGGCGTCCAGCCACGGGCGCGACAGGACGCGCAGGGCGACGAGCGATCCGCACAGCGCCGCGGGGTACGCGACGCCGAAAATCGTCGCTGCGACGTCCAACAGCGGCGTCGTGGGGCGCAGGAAGAGCGCGGCGATGAGCACGACGAGGCCGCCGAGGATCAGCAGCGACCCGGCGTGCGGCACGAGCGGCCGCAGAATGGCGACGGCGCCGACGGCCAGCCCGAGCGCGACGAGCGGGCGCGTGCCGGCCGCCGCGATCATCCGGTACAACTCGGCCTGCGCGATGAGGCCGATCACGAGGATCGTCGCGGCGAAGACCCACCCGCCCAGCCACACCGCCGACACGACGACGAACGCGCCGACGAGGCCGGTCAGGATGCGCTGAACGAGGTTCGACATGAGCGAGCGGGTTGGACGGCCGGGCCGTCGTCAGGTCACACCGCGTCGGTCGGGTCGTCCATCGTGTCGTCGCCGTCGTAGTCCGGGACGCCGAGCGAGATCTCCTCGATGCCCGAGTCCAGGAGCGCCTCGTCCTCCGGCGTGTGGGCGTCCGGCGCCATGACGTCAGCGGCCATCGCGGCGGCCTCGAGGTCGCTGTCCGACATGGCCGGCATCGCGAGCATCACGCGTGCGGCCTCCTCGTCCTCGGGCTTGCACATCACGTGGACCGACGCGAGGTCGCCGACGTTAAGGTTGAAGCTGTGGTCGCGCTGCGTGAACACGACCGCCGCGATGCCCTCCTCGTCGAGGCGGTCTCGGACGAGGTCGGCCTCGAAGTCGGTGGAGCACTCGAAGACCGAGATCCAGCCTTCGGTGGTGCGGGCGTCGCGCGAGGCGGCATCGTCGTGCTCGGGGGGGCCGGAGGGCTCTTTCATGACGGGACGGCGAGAGGTGCCGGAATGGAAGGAGAAGGGACGGGAGCCGCGTCGGGGCGGCCGCCGGTGAGCGCCTCGCGGCGGGCAGCGAGCGCCCGGCCGACCGCGACGGTGGCGATGATGCCGGCCGTCGCGAGCGCGGCGGAAACATACCACGGGCCGCCCACATCGCCGACCGTCGCCGGGTCCACGTCGGGCTGCCCGCGGAGCGCGGCCGTCGCGAGGACGGCGAGGCCGTTGTTGAGCAGGTGCACCAGAACGCCCGTCCAGACCGAGCCCGTCGCCCAGACGACGAAGCAGAGGTACGCGCCGAGCAGCGACAGCGGCAGCAGCTGCGCCGCCGAGAGGTGGTATGCCCCGAACGTCAGCCCGACGACGGCGAAGGTCCACGCCGGCGAGAGCCGCCGCTCCATCTGCCGCATGAGGTAGCCGCGGAACAGGAGCTCCTCGAACACGGCCGGCACGAGCGCGACGGTCAGCACGAGGAAGACGGTGCTCAGCTCGCCTCCGAGCAGGAAGCCCTCGATCATCTGCTCGCGCGCTGCGTCCATGTCGCGGATGGCCTGTGGAAGCGGGACCATGCTGTTGAGCTTGCCCGCGACGAGCACGACGGGGTAGAACGCGGCCCAGCCGAGCACGGCCAGCCCGAGCCCGGCCGCGCCCGCGCCGGACGACTCGACGGGCCGCACGCGCAGGAACGCGGCGGGATCGGACGTGTGGAGGCGGGCGAGCATCCACGTCACGACGCCGAAGCCGAGCGCCTGCCCGACCGAGTTCCAGATCAGGACGGCGTGCGCGTGCTCGCCGATGGCGGCCATGAGCGCCTCGGGCGTCGGCTCGCCGGCACCGGACGCGAGGAGGTCCGCGAGGACGGTCCCGAGGACGCCGAGGTTGGCGACGAGCTGAAAGGCGATGAACGCGCCGATGACGGCGAGGTAGGCGGTCCAGATGGGCGCGAAGCCGTTGCGCTCGAACCACCCCGAGAGCGGAAATGGCCGGGCGTCCGGCCAGGCGTCGACGAGGGCGGGCGCGGAGCGCACGCGGGCGGAAGCCGCGAGCGACGTGGAGTCGGGAGCCGCGCGCGGCTCGGGCGTGTCGAAGTTCAGGGCGTCGTCGGGAGGGCGGGCGCGGTCCAACGGTGGACGGCGGCCGCGGGTTCACGGGAGGCGTCAGTATCGGCCACGCCGGCGCGCCCGGAAGCCGACCCGCGAACAGAACCGACGGTCAGGCTTCGACCGCGCCGGCGAGGCGGTCGATCATGCCGGCCCAGTCGCCGTCGAACACCTCGATCGCGACGCCGCCGAGGGCGTCCGACAGGTCCTCGACCGTCCGCATCCCGTCGCGGTTGTCCAGGAAGAGGCCCTCGAAGTTGACGACGTCCGGCGGGAGCAGCACGAGGTCGCCGAGCGCGTCGTCGAGCGCGAGCGGCTCCAGCGCGGCGCGGAGGCTCTTGTAGTTGAGCAGGCCCGAGACGGTCACGACGGGTCCGAACAGCGTGTTCTCGACGGTCACGACCTGGACGTCCAGCCCGTCGACGCCTTCGAGAACCGGCGCGATGCGGTCGCGCAGGAACGGCGCAGCGAGCGTGCCCGTCGCGAACGTCACGCGGCGCGGCGCCGGGAGCGCGTCGGGGAAGTCCTCGGCCTGGAAGGCCAGCTCGTTGAGCATGTCGCGGCTCATCCCGACGCCGTTCTCCATCAGCGGGAAGCCGTCGTAAGCGTCCTCGTGCGGGAAGTCGGCGCCGGCGAGGATGTAGACCTCGTCCGAGAGGTAGACGAAGCCGCGGCCGAGCGTCTCGCGGAAGCGCGCCTGCCACCGCGCGACCTGGCGGACGAGGCCCTGCGCCTCGCGCGGCGTGACGGGCCGGAGGTCGGCGAGGCGCTGGCGGTGCTCGGTGAGCCCGATCGGGACGACGGTGAGCGAGATCAGGCGCTCGTGCAGCTCGGAGAGCTCGAGGACGGTCCGGACGAGCATGCCGGCGTCGTTGTGGCCCGGCACGAGCACGATCTGGGCGTGGAGGTCGATGCCCGAGGCGGCCATGAGGCGAAGCTTCTCCATGGCCCGGTCGCGGACGGTCCGGTGGCCCATCATCCTGGCCCGCGCGTCGTCGTCGGTGACGTGGATCGAGACGTACATCGGGCTGAGGCGCTGCTCGAGGATGCGGCCGAGGTCGCGCTCGCGCAGGTTCGTCATCGTGATGTAGTTGCCGTAGAGGAACGACATCCGGAAGTCGCCGTCGCGGAAGTAGAGCGTGTCCCGCAGGCCGACCGGGTTCTGGTCCACGAAGCAGAACACGCAGTCGTCGCCGCAGGTCTTGATGCGGAACTCCTCGAAGTCCGCGCCGAGCGGCTCGTCGGGCTCCTTCGCGACCGTCTGCTCCTCCATGCGCCCGCCGCGGCGGACGCGCAGCACGAGACGCTCCTCGCTCGTCTTGAAGCGGAGGTCGAGCTCGTCCTCGACGGCCTCGCCGTTGACGGCGAGCACCTGGTCGCCGGCGGCCCACCCGAGGCGGGCGGCGATGGAGCCGGGATCGACGGAGGCGATGCGGACGGGCATGCGGGGCGGCGGGGCGTGTGGACCGAAGGTCCAAGAACGGGCACGGCGCGCGCCGGCTCGTCCGCCCCGTGTGAACAGTCGTCGCGTTCCGGAGGGAGACGCCTACAGGTCGTCCTCCGCGCGCTGGGCGAGGATGCGCGTCCAGAGCGCCTCCTTGAGCGGGCCGAGGCCGCGCTGCGCGACCGACGAGATCGCGAAGACGTCGACGGGCTCGCTCAGCGAGCGGCGGACGTTCTCGGTCCACTCGTCGGCGAGGTCGGCCCCGACGAGGTCCATCTTGGTCAGCGCGACGAGGCGCGGCTTCGAGAGCAGGTGCGGGCTGAAGGCGCGGAGCTCGGCGAGCAGCGTGTCGTACTGCGCAGCGGGGTCATCCTCGTCGGCAGCGAGGCAGAACAGAAGGACGGCGTTGCGCTCGACGTGCTTGAGAAAGCGCGTGCCGAGCCCCTTCCCGTCCGACGCGCCCTCGATGAGGCCGGGGATGTCCGCGATGACGAACGAGCGGTAGTCGCCGACCTGGACGATGCCGAGCTGCGGCTCGAGCGTCGTGAACGGGTAGTCCGCGATCTTGGGCTTGGCCGCCGAGACGGCCGAGACGAGCGTGCTCTTGCCCGCGTTGGGGAAGCCGACGAGGCCGACGTCGGCGAGCAGCTTGAGCTCGATCGTGACCTCGCGCTCCTCGCCCGGCAGGCCCGGTTGCGCGTACTGCGGCGACTGGCGCGTCGCGGACTTGAAGTGGACGTTGCCGAGGCCGCCCTTGCCGCCCTGCGCGAGCGTCAGCCGCTGCCCGTCGTCGGTGATCTCGCCCAGGAGGGCGCCCGTCTCGCCGTCGCGCGCGACGGTCCCGAGCGGGACGCGCAGCACGACGTCGTCGGCCATCTTGCCGGACTTCATCGCGCCCATGCCCACCCCGCCGGGCTTCGCGAAGTGGTGGCGGTTGTAGCGGAGGTCCAGCAGCGTGTACAGGCTCTTGTCGCCTTCGAGGATCACGGAGCCCCCCGGCCCGCCGTCGCCGCCGTTGGGCCCGCCGAAGGCGGCGAACTTCTCGTGCCGGAACGTCGCCGCGCCGGCCCCGCCCTTGCCGCTGCGGACGCTGATGGTGACGTAGTCGACGAATTTCAAGGCGAGATACGGGATGTGGGATGCGGGATGGGCCGATCGCCCGAGGCACGTCGGAATCTAGCTGGCAACTGCCTCGGAGACCTTCGCCCGCCTTCCACGGGCGGGACAGGCGAGGCGGCCGATCTTGCGTCTGCGCATCCCCTATCCCGCATGGCCCATCCCTCCGTCATCATCTACACCGACGGCGCGTGCTCGGGCAACCCCGGCCCCGGCGGCTGGGCGGCCGTGCTCGTCTCGGGCGGGCGCGAGAAGGAGCTCTCGGGCGCGGAGCCGCTCACGACGAACAACCGGATGGAGCTGCAGGCCGCGGCCGAGGCGCTCGAGGCGCTCAACGCGCCGTGCGCCGTCTCGCTCCACTCGGACTCCGCCTACCTCATCAACGCCTTCAACGACCGCTGGATCGCGGGCTGGCAGAAGCGCGGCTGGACGAAGGCGGACAAGTCGCCCGTCCTCAACCGCGACCTCTGGGAGCGCCTCGTCGCGCAGGACGTGCGCCACGACGTCCGCTGGGTGAAGGTGAAGGGCCACGCGGGCGTCCCGATGAACGAGCGCGTCGACGGGCTGGCTGTGGCGGCGATCCGCCGCCTCCGCGAGGAGGCCTGACCCTCAGGCGTCGCGCGTGCTCAAGAGCGCCCACGCGACGAGGACGGGCTGGAAGAACAACCGCGCGAACCGCTTGCGGTCCGTGTCCAGACCGAAGGCCGAGCGGTGGTGGAGGTACTGTGAGACGTTGCCCGGGAAGACGGCCGTAAAGAAGCCGGCGGCCACTTTTCCGACCGTCGCGCGGTGCTCCCTGCGGGCGAAGACGATCGCGCTGCCGAGCGCGATCTCAGCGACGCCGGACGCGAGGACCGTCGTGTCCGTGTCGAGCGGGACGAACTCGGGCACCTGGGCGCGGAAGTCGCGGCGGGCAAACGTGAGGTGGCTGATCCCGGCGCCGATGAGCGTGCTGCCGAGCAGGATGCGGGCGGCGGACTGGAGCCGGTGCGTCTCCGGCAGGGGCGGCGGTGCGGGCAGAGGCAGACGCTCCATGTCGGACAGATCGGACGGCAGGTGCGAAGACATGGCGGGAGATGCAGAGGTGGGAGATGCAGAGGTGGCCGGTGGAAACGACCCGGACGGACGCCTGATCCGTACCTGAGCCTCCGCCAGCGCTTTGCCGGACGTGACGTCCCTGCGGCGTAGCTTCCGGCTCCTCACCCCGCCCCGCTCCGATGTCCCTCATCGCCTCGATCCACGCCCGCCAGATCCTCGACAGCCGCGGCAACCCGACCGTCGAGGTCGACGTCATCACCGAGACCGGCGAGATCGGCCGCGCCGCCGTGCCCTCGGGCGCGTCGACGGGCGAGTACGAGGCCGCCGAGCTGCGTGACGAGGACCCCGACGTCTACGGCGGCAAGGGCGTCCTGCAGGCGGTCGAGAACGTCAACGACGAGATCGCGGACGAGATCGAGGGCTTCTCCGTCTTCGACCAGGCGCACGTGGACCGCGCGCTGATCGAGCTCGACGGGACCGACAACAAGAGCCGGCTCGGCGCCAACGCGACGCTCGGCGTGAGCCTCGCCGTGGCCCGCGCCGCCGCCGTCACCTCGGGCCTGCCGCTGTTCGCGTACCTCGGCGGCGCCAACGCGCGCCGCCTGCCCGTCCCGATGATGAACATCCTCAACGGCGGTCGCCACGCGGACAACTCGGTCGACATGCAGGAGTTCATGGTCATGCCCGTCGGCGCGACCTCGTTCTCCGAGGGCCTCCGGATGGGCGTCGAGACGTTCCACGCGCTCAAGGCGCTGCTCAAGGCCAAGGGCTACTCGACGTCCGTCGGCGACGAGGGCGGCTTCGCGCCGAACCTCCGCTCCAACGAGGAGGCCATCGAGCTGTGCGTCGAGGCCATCGGCAAGGCGGGCTACACGGCCGGCAAGGATCTGTCCATCGCGCTCGACCCGGCCGCAAGCGAGATGTTCGAGGACGGCTCGTACTCGTTCTACAAGTCGAACCCTGGCGTGCCCGTCTCGTCCGAGGAGATGGTCGCGTACTGGACGAAGTGGGTCGAGGACTACCCGATCGTGTCCATCGAGG
>JBBSUZ010000123.1:0-8923 GCA_038233965.1 Rhodothermales bacterium
CGGCTCGCGCTTCGACCTCGCGCAGCGCGCCGCCGCCCGCCCGATCCTCGACCGGACCGCGCCCGGCCGCGATGCCGCCCGGTCCGCTGCCAATCTGCTGGACTCGCTCGCTCGGGTCGACCCCGCCCGCGCCGTGCCGTACCTCGTCGCTCTCAGCGCGGCCGACGAGCGGTGGGGCCGGCTCGACTCGCTCGACCTCGGGACGTCGCCCGCCGCCCACCTCGCCCGCGGCCTCGCCGTATGGCGGCTCGGCCGCGCCGCCGACGCCGAGCGCCTCTTCGACGTCGCCTTCGCCGACCTCTCGCCCGCCGAACGCGCCCGGTTCGAGGACGTCAGCGCCCTGCTTCCGTCCGATAGTCTCGACGCGCTGCGTGCCGACCCCGCCGGCGTCGCGTCGAGGTTCTGGGCGCGCGAGGACCCGCGCCGTCTCACGCCGGCGAGCGAGCGCCGGACCGAGCACGTCGCCCGCGTCCTCGAAGCCGATGCCCTGTTCGGACGCCCGCTGCCGGACCTGTTCTCGGACCATCCGCGGCGCGGAGCCGAAACCGACCGCGGGCGGATCTGGGTCCGCTACGGCCGCCCCGACCGCGAGGCCGGCCTCACACCCGACGCCGCGCAGCCGGCCTACGAGCGCGACGAGGGGGCCGCGTTCGTCGTCTGGGAGTACGACGCCCTTGAGGACGGGACCCGCTTTGTGTTCGACGACGCCGCACGTTCCGGGCGCTACCGCACCTACAGCCCGCCCGCCACGGCCTACGCCACGCCGTCGGGCCGCGCCTCCGCCGACGACACCGTCACGCAGGACCGCGAGCTCCAGCGCACCGCGCCGCAGGCCTTCACCGACACGACGGCGCGCCGGCTCCCGCTCGTCGTCGCCCGCTTCCGCGACGCCGCCGGGCGGACCGAGGCCGTCGTCGCGCTCGGCACGCCAGGCGACGGCAGGGCCGCCGTGTTCGTCGGCGAGGAGCGCCGCGCCGAGACGTCCGTCGCGACCGTCGCGATACCAGAAAACGGCGCGACGGTCCGGGCCGAGTGGCTGAGCACGTCGCAGTTTGGCGCGGCCGAGCAGACGGCCGAGCCGCTCGCGCCCGGATTCGGACTGAGCGACCTCCTGATCGTCGGCGGGACCGGGCCGGGCGTCGAGCGGCGCGGCACGCGCCTCGCGCCGCTCGTGGCCGACACCCTGGTTCGCGCGCGCATCGACGTCTACGCCGAGGTCTACGGCCTCACGCTGAGCCGTAGCCGTACGGACGCCGAGGCCGAGATCGGGCTCGTCCCGTCCGACACCCGCTCGGGCGTCGGGCGCGCCGTCGGCCGGCTCTTCGGCCGCGGCCAGCCACGCGGCGTCTCGACGGCCGTCGACGTCTCGGGCGACGCGCCGACCGACGCCGTCCAGATGTCGCTCGACGCGAGCCGCCTGCCGGCCGGGCGCTACCGCCTCGTGCTGCGCCTGACGGACCGGCCGAGCGGGCAGACGGCCGAGACGGAGCGCGAGATCGTCCTCGCCGAGTAGGCGACCGGCGCCTGCGCGTGCGTTCCCGCAGGCCCTGCTACAGGTACTGCCCCCGCGCGTGATGCGGCGGCTTCTTCCCGAACCGGCCGTCCGCACGGCCGTACCCTGCCCTCGTTCCGCCTCGCGACGCCGCGCGAACCCGACCCTATGACCACCGCCACCCGCGCCGCCGCCGCGCTCGTCCTGTTCGCGGCCCTCGCCGCCCCCGCTTCGGCACAGCGGCCGCGCCGCGTCGCGAACCCGCCCGCGGCGGGCGCGATCGACGCCTCCCGCCGGACCGCCATCACGGCCGCGGTCGAGGCGGCGAGCCCGGCCGTCGTCTCCGTCAACGTGATCGAGGTGCGCCAGGTGCGCGTCCGCGACCCGTTCGCCGACTTCTTCGGCGGCGTCCCGAGCCGCGTCTACGAGCAGCAGGTGCAGGGCCTCGGCTCCGGCTTCATCGTCTCGGCCGACGGCTACATCGTCACCAACGACCACGTCGCGGGCAACGCGACCAAGATCACGGTCTCGTTCCCCGACGGGACGACGCTCGACGCGCGGCTCGTCGGCTCGGACCCCGAGACGGACATCGCGCTGCTGAAGGTCGAGCCCGCGGGCGCGCTCCCGTTCCTCGCCTTCGACCCCGAGCACGACCCGGCCGTCGGTGAGTGGGCGATCGCGCTCGGCAACCCGTTCGGGCTGTTCGAGGCCGCCGAGCCGACCGTCACGGTGGGCGTCGTGTCGGCCATCGGCCGCGACTTCCCGGCGCAGCAGGGCCGCACCTTCCGCGACCTCATCCAGACCGACGCCGCGATCAACTCGGGCAACTCGGGCGGGCCGCTCGTGAACGCGGCGGGCCAGGTGATGGGCATGAACACGTTCATCTACTCGCAGTCCGGCGGCTCGGTCGGCCTCGGGTTCGCCGTGCCGGCGTGGCGCATCCAGCGCGTGACCGAGGAGCTCCGCGCGACGGGCCGCGTGGACCGCGCCTTCTACACCGGCCTCAACGTGCGCCCGCTCACGGAGCGTATGACGCGCCAGCTCGGCCTCGAGCGCACGACCGGGCTGATCGTGGCCTCGGTGGACGAGAACAGCCCGGCCGCGCGCGCCGGCCTGCGCCCGTACGACGTCATCGTGTCGATCGCCGGCGCGCCAGTCCGCACCAACGAGGACGTCCGCCAGCGGCTCGTCGACAACCGCCCCGGCGACACCGTCGCGCTCGGCATCGTCCGCGACGGCCAGCCGTCGACGGTCCGTCTCACGCTTGGCACCACGGCAGGATGAGAAATTCCAGGTTACAGGGTCCAGAGGTTGAGAGGTTGAGAGGTAAAAAGACATCCAACATCGTGTGTCGCTGGATTTCCCTCTCAACCGCTCAACCCTTCCTCCTCTCAACCCTCGTCGTTCTCGCCGGATGCCTCCCGTCGTCGGGCCGGCAGAACGACCGCACGATCCTGGCCGCGGACTCGGCGTCGATCGCCTTCGCCGAGACCGTGCCCGTCGACACGCTCACGCTCGGGTGGGAGGCGGCGGCCCGGCCGGACGACCCGATGCCGCTGCCGACGTCGGTCGGGTGGGCCGGCGAAGGCGACGCTGCGCGCATCGTCGTCGTGGAGACGCAGGTGGGTTCGATCCGGCTCTTCACGCCCTCGGGCCGGCAGGCGCGCCACATCGCGACGGGCGGCGGCGAGGCGTCGTACCCGTACTTCGCCGGCGCGACCGCGGACACGGCCGTCGTCTTCGAGCGCGGCCTCGACCGCCTCGCGTTCGTCCCGCTCGACAGCTCCGGGACCATCCGCCACATTCCTGTCCCCGACAGCGCGTCGGCGGCGCTCGTAACCGGGGCCGGCGTGTTCGTCCGCACCGGCGGCGGACAAGACGGCTCGCGGCCGATGCTCGCGCGGCTCGACCTCAGCGGCCACCGGCTCGGCCGCCACGCGCTGCCCGGATCGACGTGGCGCTCGGCCGGCTTCCTCAAGCCGTGGGGCGAGCGCGTGCTCGCGCTCAGCGGCTACCGCCCCGTCGTGGACGTGTGGACGCCCGGCGCGGGGCCGAGACTCGACACGCTCGCACTCGCAGGCTTCTCGTCGCCCGAGCTCATGCGCTCGGCCCAGTTCATGCGCGGCGACGTCAACCAGCCGCCGCTGCTGACGTCGAGCGCGGCCGCCCTCGGCGACCGCCTCTTCGTCGTCAACATGCGCGACGAGCACGTCCGCCTCGACGTCTTCGGCCCGACGGGCCGCCTTGAGCGCGTCCTGGTCTCGCCCAAGCCGTGGGCGACGCTGCCCTACATCCCGATCGACATCGCGGTGCGCCAGACCGACGCTGGCGTCGAGTTCGCCGTCCTGATGCAGCGCCCGGCCGGCCTGCTGCAGTCCGCCGACAGCCGGCTGGTGCTTTATAGATGGAAAGGTTGAGAGGTGGAAAGGTGGAGAGGAAGGGCCAAAAGGAAAGATGCATTCCCCGCTCAACCCCTCAACCCTGTAACCTCTCAACCTTCGTCCAGCACGCGCGCCGACGCCCGCCGCACCTTCCGCGTCCGGCTCGGGGCCTGCGGCGCCTCGAAGCGGCCCTCGGCACGCGCCTGCGCGACCGCCGCCTCGACGAAGCCGACGAAGAGCGGGTGCGGGTTCGAGACCGTCGAGCGGTACTCGGGGTGGAACTGGACGCCGACGAACCACGGATGCGTCGGGGTGCCGGCGCCATCGCCGCCGGCGTCGCCGGGCTGCGGGAGCTCGACGATCTCGACGAGGTCCTTCTCGGCGTAGAGCCCGCTGAAGCGCATGCCGCCCTCGCGGAGCGCGTAGCGGAGGTCGTTGGTGACCTCGTAGCGGTGGCGGTGGCGCTCGAGGATCGTGTCGCCCGTCTCGCCCGCGGCGGCGTTGGTCCGCGCGGCGAGCGAGTGGGCCGTGAGCCGGCACGGGTAGGCCCCCAAACGCATCGTGCCGCCCTTGTCCGTCACCGTCTTCTGCTCGGCCATCATCGAGACGACCGGGAACGGCACGTCGGCGTCGAACTCGGTCGAGTTGGCCCCGGCGAGGCCGGCGACGTGGCGCGCGAACTCGATCACCGCGACCTGCATGCCGAGGCAGATGCCGAAGAACGGGACGCCCGTCTCGCGCGCCCAGCGGACGGCCTCGACCTTGCCCGCGATGCCGCGGTCGCCGAAGCCCGGCGCGACGAGCACGCCCGAGACGCCGGCCAGGGTCTCGGCGACGTTGGCCTCGGTGAGGTCGTCCGAGAGGACCGAGCGGAGCTCGACCTGCACGCCGGCGTGCGCCGCGGCGAGCAGCAGGCTCTCGTTGATCGACTTGTACGCGTCCTGGTGCTCGACGTACTTGCCGACGAGCGCGACCGTGACCTGCCCGCCCGGGTTCTTGAGGCGCCGGAGCGTCTCGACCCAGCCCGCCATGTCCGCGTCCGGGTCGACCGCGAGCGCGTCCGTCAGGCCGAGGCGTTCGAGGACGACCTCGTCGAGCTTCTGCTCGCGCAGCAGCAGCGGCACCTCGTAGATGGACTCGGCGTCGAGGCTCGCGATGACGGCGCGCTTCTCGACGTTGCAGAAGAGGGCGATTTTGCGGCGGATGTCGTCGTCGAGCGGGTACTCGGAGCGGCACACCAGGACGTCCGGCTGGAGGCCGTAGCTCTGGAGCGTCTTGACCGAGTGCTGCGTCGGCTTGGTCTTGAGCTCGCCGGCGGCGGCGAGGTACGGCACGAGCGTGAGGTGGATCAGGGCCGTGTGCGCGCGGCCCTCCTCGAGCGAGATCTGGCGGATCGCCTCGAGGTACGGGAGCGACTCGATGTCGCCCGCGGTGCCGCCGATCTCGGTAATGATGACGTCGTAGTCGCCCGTTTCGGCGAGGCGGCGCATCCAGCCCTTGATCTCGTCGATGACGTGCGGGACGATCTGGACGGTCTTGCCGAGGTACGCGCCGGCGCGCTCCTTGGCGATGACGCCCGAGTAGACGCGGCCGGTCGTGACGTTGTTGGCCTGCGACATCGGCACGCCGAGGTAGCGCTCGTAGTGGCCGAGGTCGAGGTCGGTCTCTGCGCCGTCGTCGGTGACGAACACCTCGCCGTGCTCGTACGGGTTCATCGTCCCCGCGTCGACGTTGAGGTACGGGTCGAACTTCTGGATCGTCACGCGCAGGCCGCGCGCTTCGAGCAGGCGGCCGAGGCTCGCCGAGACGATGCCCTTGCCAAGCGAGGACGTCACGCCGCCGGTGCCGACGATGCACGAGACGGGCGGCGGGTCGGAAGGCGTCGGCATCGGGGCGCGAGGAGGGCTCGCGGAGCAAACTACGCGGTGCCCCCGCCCGGCCGGGGTGCGGCGTCGTCTTTCACACACCCGGCGTCACGTTCGAGCAGAACCGCGCGAGGACCGCTGGGCCCGAGACTACACAGGCTTCCGCGCCACGACCGAGAGGCCCGTGCCGCGTGCGTTGTGGTCGCGCAGGTCGAGCGCGTTCAGCGCCAACCCGACCGGCCCCGCGACGGCGTAGTAGAACGGGAGCACGACGGCGGCGGCCTTGCTCGCATTCAGCGCGCGGATCGGGCCCTGCACCAGAATCCGCCAGCCGACCGTCCCGAAGCGGCCGTACGCGTACGTCGTCTCGACCACATTCAAGCCGGCCGTCTCGAGCTTCTCGGCCAGTTCGCCGGCGTTGTAGCCGTCGCGGACATGCTCGCCGATGAAGCTCTCCTGGCCGTCCTCGGTGATGCCCGAGCCGCCGAGGTCGCTCGGTGTGTTGACGATGAGGTGGCCGCCGGGCTTCAGCACGCGGGCGACGTTGCGGAAGACGGCGCGGTCGTCCTCGATGTGCTCCATGACGTCGACCGACAGCACGAGGTCGAAGACGTCCGGCTCGGCGAAGAACGGCTCGGCCGCATCGGTGAGGTCGCCCTCGATCCAGCGCACGCGCCCGCCGACGGGCGTCGTGTCCATGAACGCCTTGGCGCGCGCGAGGTAGTCCTGCTTCACGTCGACCGCTACGACCTCGACGGCCGGGAAGGAGCGCAGCAGCCAGTACGTGTACTGCCCGAAGCCCGTGCCGGCGTCGAGGACGCGGACCGGCTGCCCGGCCGGCGCGGCCGCGATGAGCCGCCGCACCGCCTTGCGGACGTACCACGAGCGCAGGAAGACGGCGTCGAGCGTCCGGTAGAACGCCTTGGTGCGGAGGGGCGAGGCCCAGAAGAACTGGCCCAGGCGGTCTTTGACCGGATCGTAGTCCACGGGGTGCGGAAGGGGAAAGCCCTAATGTAGAATCCGCGCCGCACGGGTACGTTGAAGACACCGCACGTGCCCGTCCCCCATCTCCCCCCTGCGCCATGGCGAGCTATGACATCGTCCCGATCGACGGGTTCACGCAGACGACGGTCGAGGGCGCGCTCGACCTCGAGGGCTCGGCGGCCATGCTGCGCCAGATCGCGACCGACGCGGACGCGCGCCGCCGGCACCTGCTCATCGACCTCCGCGCCGCGACGTCGACCGGCCTCTCGTACGCCGACGTCTACCGCCTCGTCGGGATGCTCGACGACGACCCGGTCGCCTTTTCGGGCCGCATCGCGCTGCTGGACACGTTCCGGGACGGCTTCGAGAAGATCCAGTTTTTCGAGGCGTCCGCGACCGCGAAGGGCTTTCGCGTCCACGCCTTCCTCGACGAGGGCAAGGCCGTCGCCTGGCTCGAAGCGGGCGCGGAACAGACTGCGTAATCTGCACAGGCGCCACCACGGCTGCGTCGCTACTCTAGCGCCCCCCACGCCGCCCCCGCGTTGAGTCACGACACCCATCAGGCGCCCACCGGCGCGTACCTCGCCGGCCTGTCTCTCGCCGCGCTCGGCGTCGTCTACGGAGACATCGGCACGAGCCCGCTCTACGCGCTCAAGGAGGTCTTCTCGCGGCACTACGGCCTCGCGGTCACGCCCGAGCACGTGCTCGGCATCCTGTCGCTCATCGTGTGGTCGCTCATCGTGGTCATCTCGGTGAAGTACCTCACGTTCGTGATGCGCGCCGACCTCAAGGGCGAGGGCGGCATCATGGTCCTGACGGCCCTCGTGACGCCGAGCCGCACGCACGCGCTCGGGCAGCCCCGCGAGCCCGCGCCCGGCGAAGCCGCGCCGGAGCCCGGCGAGACGCGCGCGCACGCCAGCGAGCGCGTGACCCGCCGGCGAACCGTCCTGATCATGCTCGGCCTCTTCGGCGCCGCCCTCCTCTACGGCGACGGCATGATCACGCCGGCCATCTCGGTTCTCTCGGCCATCGAGGGCCTCGAGGTCGCGACGGACTTTTTCACGACGCCCGAGCGCGCGCCGCTCATCCCGCTCATCACCATCGCCATCCTCGTGGCGCTCTTCGCGGTCCAGAGCCGCGGCACGGCCGGGCTGGGCAAGGTCTTCGGGCCGATCACGCTGACGTGGTTCGCGCTCCTCGCCGGGATGGGCCTCTACCACATCGCGCTCAACCCGGGCGTGCTCTGGGCGCTGAACCCGCTCTACGGTCTCCGCTTCTTCATCGCGACGGGCTGGCACGGCTTCTGGGTGCTGGGCTCGGTCTTCCTCGTCGTGACCGGCGGCGAGGCGCTCTACGCCGACATGGGCCACTTCGGCATCCGCCCGATTCGCCTCGCCTGGTTCGCGGTCGTGCTGCCGGCGCTCGTGCTGAACTACTTCGGGCAGGGCGCGATGATCATCTCGGACCCCAGCGCCGCCGAGAACCCGTTTTTCCGGATGGTGCCGGGCCCCGAGTGGATGGTCTACCCGGTCGTCGTGCTGGCCACGATCGCGACCGTCATCGCGAGCCAGGCCGTCATCTCGGGCGCGTTCTCGCTCACGCGGCAGGCCGTCCAGCTCGGCTACCTCCCGCGGCTCGACATCCGGCAGACGTCGTCGCGCGAGATCGGGCAGATCTACATCCCGGCCGTCAACTGGGCCCTCCTCGCGGCGTGCATCGGCCTCGTGCTCGGCTTCCGGACGTCGACCAACCTCGCGGCCGCATACGGCGTCGCCGTCACGACGACGATGGCCGTCACGACGCTCCTGTTCTACGTCGTCGCCCGGAAGACGTGGGGCTGGAACCGCTGGGTGACGCTCGCGCTCTGCGCCGTCTTCCTCACCGTCGACCTCGCCTTCCTCGGCGCCAACCTCATCAAGATCCCCGACGGCGGCTGGTTCCCGCTCGCCGTGGCGCTGCTCGTATTCACGCTGATGGTGACGTGGAAGCGCGGCCGCGAGATCCTCTCGGAGCGCCTCGAGGTCGGCATGCTCCCCCTGAGCATCTTCCTCGCCGATCCGGGCGTCGCCAAGATCGCGCGCGTCCCGGGCACGGCCGTCTTCATGGGCGGCAGCCCGGACTCCGTCCCGACATCGCTGCTCCACACCGTGAAGCACATGAAAAGCCTCCACGAGACCGTCGTCACGCTGACGGTCCGCACC
>JBBSUZ010000124.1:0-8877 GCA_038233965.1 Rhodothermales bacterium
ATGTCGGCCTCGTCCATCAGGAGAGCCTTGACGCGGTCGGGCGGGGTCATGCGCCGAAGGTACGTCGCTGCACAGATCGGTCGCCTACGTCAGCCTGCGTCACCGGTGCGCGCGTCGCGCTCGCGCAGCAGGTCCAGCGTCTCGATGCCGTGGCGGAGGTGCGGGATGACGATCGAGCCGCCGACGACGAGCCCGACGTTCAGCGCGTCCTCGATCTCGGCGTCCGAGAAACCGGCCTCGACGCACTGCCCGAGGTGGTAGTCGACGCAGTCGTTGCAGCGCAGGACGAGGCTCGCGACGAGGCCGAGCAGCTCCTTGGTCCGGTTGTCCAGCGCCCCGTCGCGGTAGGCGGCCGAGTCGAGGTTGAAGAACCGCTTGGTGCCGAGGTGCGTCCCCTCGTCCAGAATGCGCCGGTTCATGCGCGTGCGGTAGGCGTCGAAGCGGTCGAGCCGCGAGCCGGCCGAGTCTGTCTGATCTGCGTCTGCCACGATGAGCGAAGCGAAGGTGTCGTCGGAGAAAGCCGCGCTGCGGCAGCGGTTCCGTGCAGTTCGCGCGGACGCACTCCCCGGCGTGTCCGCTTCGATCGTCGCGCGTGTGCTCGCCCTGCCCGAGGTGGCGTCCGCCCACGCTGTGATGGCGTTCTGGCCGCTCGTCGACCGCGGCGAGGTCGACGTCCGTCCGCTCATCGACGCGCTCGTCACCCGAGGCGTCACGGTTGCGCTGCCCGCTGTCGTGCCTGGACCGGTGCCGCGCCTCGTCGCCCGCGCCTACGTCCCGGACGCGCTCGTCGCCGGGCGGTGGGGCCTGATGGAACCGGCGGACGACGCGCCGCTCGCCGACGTCCTCGACGTCGTCGTCGTGCCGGCGCTCGCACTCGGGCGAGACGGGAGCCGGCTCGGCTACGGCGGCGGCTACTACGACGCCTTCCTCGCCACGACGCCCGCGCTGCGCGTCGGCGTCGCCCCGCACGCCTGCCTCGTGGACGCGCTCCCGGCCGAGCCGCACGACGCCGGCCTCGACGTCGTCGTGACCGAGCGCGCGACGCTTCACACCGCCGGGTCCTCACGCAACGCCGCCGACCCGGCGCCGTAGCTTGGCCTCGCTCACCCGCACAGATTCATGGCCACGCGCCCGCGACAGCGCCCGACGGACCGCCCCGACTCCGACGTCTACGACGACGAGTTCGGGCTCGTCACCGACGCCGACATCGACGCCTACCTCGCCGACCAGGACCTCGAGGAGGAGTCCGAGACGCGCAGCAAGGAGTCCGGCTTCCTCAACCTCCAGACCGGCGCCGGGATCGGCCTGATCGGCATGGGCGCGCTCTACGGGCTCCAGCAGACGGGCCTCATGCCGTTCGTGCCGGACCTCTCGGCCATCGTCGCGCTGCTGCCGGTCCTCGCGAGCGTGCTGATCATGCTGACGGGCTTCGGCGTCCTCTCGTGGAGCCCCGCCGCGCGCCGCCGCCGCAAGGCCCGCGAGCGCGCCGCGCGCCAGCAGCGCCAGGCGCGCAAGACGATGGGCCGCGACGACCGCCGCTCGACGTTCTCGCCCGCAGGCGCCGCCGCGACGGCCGCCCTCGGTGTCGCGGGCAAGGCCATGATGGACGCCGGGCGCTCGGCCACGCGCTCCGCCGAACTCGCCTACGCCCGCCAGAAGGCCAACGCCCGAAGCGAGGGCCGCACGCGCGGCGGACGCCTCTCCAAGGACCGCCGCAACCGCAAGATCTCGGGCGTCTGCGCCGGCATCGCCCGCTCGACCGGCCTCGACCCGACGATCGTCCGCATCGCGTTCGTCGCCGCCGCCTTCTTCTCGCAGGGCTTCGCGATCCCGCTCTACTTCATCCTCTCGATGGTTCTCCCGAACGAGGAGCGCGAGGACGACGACGACCCGTTCATCCGCGTCTCCCGCGACTAGAGCAGATTCCCGGTTGGTTCGGGGTGCGAGGTACAGGGTTCGAGCGCGTCGGTGGTGCGTCGTAGCGAACCCTGGACCTCGAACCTTCCTGAAGCGTGCTCTAAGGGCGTCAGAGCTGGTCTTCGGGCACCACCCCATTACCGTGTCATCCCGAACTCGTTTCAGGATCTGCCTTTCATTCGGTAGTGAGACGAAGGCAAAATGCAGATCCTGAAACGAGTTCAGGATGACATATTTTTTGCGGCGTGCGTCAGACGGGCCTGTTTGACGGTCCGCGTTTCATCCTTCAGCCTCTCCGAATGCGTCACGTCCTCGCCGGCCTCCTGCTCGTGCTCCTGCTCGCCCCCGGCGCCCGCGCCCAGCGCGAGGGCATCCTCCAGATCGGGACGCCGCTGAGCGAGCTCATCGTCCGCCAGGCCGCTGCGGGCCGCATCCCGTCCACGGCCGCCGACGCGCAGCCGCTCTCCGCGTTCGAGGCCGCCCGCTGGCTCGACACCCTCGCGACGCGCACCGACCTCTCCCCCGCCGACCGCGACCTCGTCGCGCGCTACCGCGGTGAGTCTGCCCAGCCACGCGTCGCCCGGTTCGGCGCCTACCGCGACGGCGTCTCGCTCGCCCGCGTCGAGGGCGACGGGTACGCGATCGAGGCCGAGCCGCTGCTCTACGTCGCCGGCGGGCCCGCGCGGCGCACCGAGACGGAAACCCGGTCCCCCTCGACGTTCGCGTATCAGGCGACGCGCGGCGTCCGCGTCGGCGGGCGCATCGGGCGGCACCTCATCTTCGAGACGCGTGCCGAGGAGAACCAGCGTGTCGACGCCGTGCTGGACTACGAGGGGACGGCCGCGACGACGCCGCGCCTCGGCTTCGTCAAGCTGCCCGACGGTGAGACATACGACTACTTCACCGCCACGGGCTCGGTGGCGTACGTGGACCGCTTCGTCGAGGTCCGCTTCGGGCGCGACCGCAACCGCTGGGGGCCGGGCATCAACTCACTCGTCCTGAGCGACTACGCCGCGCCCTACGACCACCTCCAGGTCCGCGCACAGGCCGGCCCGCTGCGCTACACGTCTGTCTTCGCCCGCTTCACGACGCCCGACAACCGCGTCGGCGACAACGTGCTGCCGTCGCGGTTCGGCGCCTTCCACCAGCTCGCGCTGACGGTCGGGCGCGTGGACCTCGAGCTGTTCGAGACCGTCATGTTCCACGACGACTCGACGGGCGAACGGAGCGGCTTCGAGATCGGCTACCTCAACCCGGTCATCTTCTACCGCTCGGTCGAGTCCGAGCTCGGCTCGGCCGATAACGCCCTCCTCGGCGCCGCCGTCGCCGTGCGCCCCGTCGACGGCATCCGCCTCTACGGGCAGGCCGTGCTGGACGAGTTCACCGCCTCGCGCTTCTTTGACGACTACTGGGGCAACAAGTGGGGCGTGCTCGGCGGCGTCGAGGCCGTCGACGTCGGGCTGCCGGGCCTCGAGGTCCGCGCCGAGGCCGCGCGCCTGCGCCCGTTCCTCTACTCGCACAAGACCGAGGACTCGGCCGTCGTCCACTACGCCGACGCGCTCGCCTACGCCGCCGGCCCCAACGCCGTCGACCTCAACCTGTTCGTCCGCTACCGCCCAACGCTCAAGATCGAGACGGCGCTCAACGTCGGCCACACCATCCGCGGGCGCAACCCGGACGGCCAGAACGTCGGCGCGGACCCGCGGCTGGACTACACGACGCGCGACACCGCGCTCGACCTCGACGGCGTCCCCACGCTCACGGGCGTCCGCCAGACCGAGACGCTCGTCGAGGCCCGCGCGGGCTACGAGCTGCTGCCTGGCCTCGTCGCCGAGGGCGCCCTCGTCGGCCGCTCGATCAACGACGCCCTCCGCGGCCCGACGCGCTCGCTCACGGCCCTGCTCCAGCTCCGCTGGGGCCTCCCGTTCCGCAGCGTCCGCTACTGACGGCGACGCGCGTCACGGACCAGACCCCTCCCCACCGGGGAGGTGGCCCGAAGGGCCGGAGGGGCTGCATTTCCGCACGGACACTCACGCAGCTCACCGCTCTCTGCCTCGCTGTCGCAGGGGAGCTTCCAGCGTGAGCGGTTAAAGCGCTCGGTGCTCACACCCGGGTAGACCTTGGTGCGGGATCGCAAAACCCGCCCGCCACGTTCGCCCCGCTCCCATCCCCCGCCGCCCGTGCCCACCCGCCGCGCCCTCGTCGCCGACGACGACCCCAACCTCCGCCTGACGCTCTCGACCGTGCTCGAGGACCTCGGCTTCGAGGTCGAGACGGCCATCAACGGCTGGGAGGCCGTCTACGCCGTCCGCCGCCCACACGACGACGGCCCGTTCTGGCTCGTCCTGATGGACTTCGCGATGCCCGGCATGGACGGGCTCGAGGCCATCAACGACATCCACGAGGAGTTTCCGGACATCCACCTCGCAATGATCTCGGCCAACGCCAGCGCCACCGTCGCCACCGACGCCGTCGAGTACGGCGCGGCCGTGTACCTGCCCAAGCCGTTCGGGCCGGCCGAGGTCCGCGCCCTCGTCGCCGAGCTCGAGCGCCGCGACGCCGCCTGACGCGACCTCGCCACGACAAACCACAGCGGACGACGGATAGCAGCGATTTCTCTATGACGTCCCCTCCGGTCCGGGTATCCCTGTCCCTCGGGAGAGGGACAGGGTGAGGGGCCGCCCACGTCTGCTAAGACAGCGACGCACCGCGCTACCGCGCCACCACGAGCCGCGCCGACGCCACCCGCGCCCCGGCCCTGACGCGCACGACGTACACCCCGCCGGCCACCCCGCCACGACGGCCACCTTCAACCCGCCTGCAAGAGAATCAAGGCGCTTGATGCCCGCTAGGAGATGCTGAAACGGGCGGGGGCGTGATCGCGCCGACGCAGAAGGCGGGCGTCGCAGCGACCGTCACAAAGCCCGTGTCCTCCATTCCCCGAACGCCAACGGGCTGCACCACCCGGTACGTCCCGGCGGGCACGTCGAGTACCATGGTGCCCGTCACTGGCAGGTTGGGATGTCGTGTATGACTCTGGATTCCCGGTCGGGGCCGGGAATGACGGTGCAGAATAGAAAAGGAGGCATGGGCCACCCCTGAAACGGGCGCGGGCGGCGGCCTCCGGAGAGACCGCCGCCCGCAGCGACGTCAGAGACGGGAGGCGTAAGCCCAGGGCTTATGCGTCGTCGTCCGAGTCGTCGTCGTCATCCTCGTCCGCCTCGTTCTCGGCGAGCTGCGCGCGGAGCGCAGCCAGGCCCGAGAGCTCGCCGAGCGTCGCCGGCCCCGTCTGGGCGCGGGCGTACGTCTCGACGTCGCGGCGCTCCGTCTGACGCTCCTGCGTCTTCGCCTGGCGCTCCGCAAACTTCTCGGACTGCGCGGCGTCGCGCGTCTTCGCCGTCTCAGACAGGACGATCTCGCGGTCGTCGCGGTCCAGCCGGATCACGCGCAGGTCGAGCGTGTCGCCGATCTGGTACGCGTCCGTCGGGCGGCCCGAGCGGCCGAGGTGGCTCGCCGGCACGAAGGCCTCCGCGCCGAGCGGCAGGTCGACCACGATGCCACCGTCCGTGAGGTCGGTGATCGTGCCCTGCGTGTCCGTGCCCTCCGCGTACATGTCCGCGTACTGGCTCCACGGGTCCGTCGAGACCTGCTTGTGGCCGAGCGAGATCCGACGCTGCGAGGCGTCGATGTCCAGCACGATCACGTCGATCTCCTGGCCCTTCTTGACCACCTCGGACGGGTGCTTGACCCGCTTCGTCCACGACAGGTCGCTGACGTGCACGAGGCCGTCGATGCCGGGCTCTATCTCGACGAACGCGCCGAACGTCGTGACGTTGCGGACGCGGCCGCGCGTGATCGTGCCCACCGGGAAGCGCGCCATCAGCCCCTCCCACGGGTCGGGCTCCAGCTGCTTCATGCCGAGGCTGATCTTCTTGTCGCGCGGGTCGATCTTGAGCACCTTGACCTGCACGGACTGGCCGAGCTGGACGCGCTGCGTTGGGTGCTTCACGTGCTCCGTCCAGGACATCTCGGAGATGTGGACGAGGCCCTCGATGCCACGCTCGATCTCGACGAACGCGCCGTAATCGGTGATCGAGACGACGCGGCCCTCGAGGACCGTGCCCTCCGTGATGCGGTCCGCGAGGTCGTCCCACGGGTGCCGCTGGAGCTGCTTGTAGCCGAGCGAGATGCGCTGGCGCTCCCGGTCGTAGTCCAGCACGACGACGTTGAGCTTCTGGTCGAGCTCGACGACCTCGGACGGGTGGCCGACGCGGCCCCACGAGAGGTCCGTGATGTGCAGCAGGCCGTCCACGCCGCCCAGGTCGACGAAGACGCCGAAGTTGACGATGTTCTTGACCTGGCCCTCGAGCACCTGACCGACCTCGAGCGAGTCCAGGATCAGCGTGCGCTGGTGCTGGAGGTCCTTCTCGATGAGGGCCTTGTGCGAGATGACGATGTTGCCGTTGGCCGGGTTCGTCTTGACGACCCGGAATTCCATCGTCTTGCCGAGGTAGACGTCGAAGTCGCGGACCGGGCGCACGTCGACCTGCGAGCCGGGGAGGAAGGCCTCCGCGCCGAGCAGGTTCACGATCATGCCGCCCTTGATGCGCTTCACGATCTCGCCCTCGATCACCGCGCCGGACTCCATCGCCTCGTCGACGATCATCCAGCGGCGCTTGTCGATGGCCTTGGCGCGCGAGAGCGTGAGCTGCCCGCGCTTGTCCTCGAGGCGGTCGACGTAGACGTCGATCTCGTCGCCCACCTTGGGCACCTCGGAGAACTCGTTCTTGCCGACGACGCCGTCGGACTTGAAGCCGATGTCGACGACGACCTCCTTGTCGGTGATCGCGACGACGCGGCCGACGACGATCTGGTCGGACTCGACCTCGGACATCGAGTCGTCGATCATCGAGATCATCTCGGCCTCGGACGTCGCGCCGTCGCCGCCCATGCCCTGCGGGCTGGCGGCGCGCGTGGCGCGGTCCAGCTCCTCCATCGTCACCGTGCGGCCGAGGTCCTTGCCCGTGTAGCCCTTTGCGGGGGCCGTACGCGGCGAGTCGTCCTCGGTCTTCTTCGCGGCCGGGGCGACGGCCTCGGTGACGGCGTCCTTCGCCTTCGTCGCCGTCGCCTTGACGGCGGCGGTCGCGTCGGCGGCGG
The DNA here is from genome assembly GCA_038233965.1 of Rhodothermales bacterium. Lineage (GTDB taxonomy): Bacteria > Bacteroidota > Rhodothermia > Rhodothermales > Rubricoccaceae > DASVSE01. The sequence continues at coordinate 7,075 of JBBSUZ010000124.1, forward strand.
TCTCCTTGACGGTCTCGGTCACGTCGGCGACCGTCTCCGTGGCCGTCTCGACGGCGTCCGAGGTGGCCTCCTTGACCGTCTCGACGACGTTCGCGGTGGTCTCCGTGACCGCGTCGGCGGCGTCGGATGCCGTCTCCTTGACGGACTCGACGACGTCGGACGCTGTCTCCTTGACCGTCTCGGCGGCATCGGCGACGGTCTCCTGGACCGTCTCCACGACCGACGGGGCGTCGGTGGCCGGAGCGTCGGCAGCCGGAGCCTCGGCGACGGGCGCGTCAGCGACGGGAGCCGTCTCGGCGGCCGAAGCCTCCGTGTCGCCAGCGACGACGTGCGTCACCTTCTCAGTCACGACGGCCGCGGCAGCGCGCGCGGCGGCCGCGGCGCGGTCGAGCAGCGGCGCGTCGTCGGCGACGTCGTCGGTCTTGGTGCGCTCGGTCGTCTCGGAGACGACGTCTGCGATCGAGTCCGCGACGGCCTTCGCGCCATCGGCGAGGGCCTCGACGGCGCCGGAGAGGCGCTCGGTGATCGAGGGCGTGTGCGCCTCGGTGGACGCCGCGGCGTCTGTGTTCTGGGCGTCCTGATCGGACGCGTTCTGCGGGGTGTCAGCCATACAGGGTTCCCGGCGATCGTCCGCCCGAAGGCGTGAGACATGGACGACGGCCGATGGGGTTGGAAAAGAGGAAAACGGCCCGCCGGGCGGTGTCTCGTCCCGGACGGGTCCGGGCGCAGGGCGGGTAGGTGGGTGTCTCGCGCGAGCGCGGGACGGAGATCAGGTGGCCGCGTGAACGGCCTGGATAACGATGTCGACCTGCTGCTCGACCGTCAACGCGGTCGTGTCGAGGCGGACCGCGTCGGGCGCCGCGACGAGCGGCGCGAGGTCGCGGGAGGTGTCGCGCGCGTCGCGCGCGGCCATCTCGTCGCGGACCGTCTCGAACGCCGGGACAGCAGCCCCGGTTCGCTCCGACAGAACCGCGAGGTCGTCGAGGCGGCGGCGCGCGCGCGCGTCGAGGTCGGCTACGAGAAAGAACTTGACGGCCGCGTCGGGGAAGACGACGGTGCCGATGTCGCGCCCCTCGACGACCACGCCGGCGCCGGTCGCCTCGTGCGCGCGTGCGACGGCCCGTTGCTGGGCCACCATCGCGGTGCGGACGGGAGCGAGGGCGCTCACGCGGCTGGCGGCCTCGGCGGCGTCGGGCGTCCGGATGCGCGCGGTGACGTCCCGGCCTCCCAGGGAGACGTGGACGCCGTCCGCAGCAGGGACGAGGCCGATGGCGAGTCCGGGGACGAGAGCGGCGGCAGCGTCGTCGGTGAACGGCAGGCCCTGATCGCCGAAGGCGATCCCGACGGCGCGGTACATCGCGCCGGTGTCGAGGTAGAGCCAGCCGAGCCGATCCGCTACGCGCCGCGCCGTCGTGGACTTGCCGGAGCCGGCCGGGCCGTCGAGGGCAACAATCACGCAGGCATGGAGCTCGGGGAGCCGCGAAAAATAGGCCCGCACGCCCTCGTTTCCTACGCGTAGCGCTGTGAGAAAGCCGGGAAGGCGGGCTGCGGGGCTCAATCAACGGCGCCGTCGCCTGATGCCAACTGCTCTCCTATTCCATTGTCATCCTGAACTCGTTTCAGGATCTGCGTTTCATCGATGTCGAACAAAAGCGAAAAGGCAGATCCTGAAACGAGTTCGGTAGGTGTGCGCTACGCGGTGGAGCCGCTCAGGAGCCCCACGCGGCCAGCAACGCCGAATCCTGCGCCGACAGCGGGCCACGGTGACGTGGCGGTCGCCACCGCGGCGGAGGCACCCGAGTC
>JBBSUZ010000125.1:0-8799 GCA_038233965.1 Rhodothermales bacterium
CCTCGGCTTCGAGCGGGTCCTCCTCGGCCTCGTCGCGCATCTCCACGATGTCGGCGTGGCGGAAGAGCGCGTTGTCGTCAAGGTCCATCTTCGCGTCCACCGCGAGGACGACGTCTGAGGGCGTCACGAGGAGCGGGTTGATCTCGGCGAGGCTCGCGTCGGAGTCCTCGTAGGCCGCGTACAGCCCGGTGATGAACGTCTTGGCCTTCTTGGCGGCGATGCCCTCCAGGCCGAGGCCGGACGTGATGGCAGCGAGCTGGAACGGCCGCAGGCCGATGGCCGGGTCCACCCACTGCTTGAGGATCTTGTCGGGCGAGTGCTCCGCGACCTCCTCGATCTCCATGCCGCCCTCCGTGGACGCCATGATGACGTTCTGGCCGCGCGCGCGGTCCAGCGTCACGCCGAGGTAGTACTCCTTGGCGCCGTCCTCGTAGACGTCGCCCGCGACGAGGACCTTCTTGACGAGCTGGCCCTCGGGGCCGGTCTGCGGCGTCACGAGCTGCATCCCGAGGATCGCCTCGGCCTTCTCGCGGACCTCCTCGAGGCTCCGGGCCAGCTTCACGCCGCCGCCCTTGCCGCGCCCGCCGGCGTGGATCTGCGCCTTGATCACGAACACGCTCGTGCCGGTCTCGTCCTGAATCGCCTTCGCGGCCGCGACGGCCTCGTCGGCGGTCGCCGCGACGCGGCCGGGCTGCACGGCGACGCCGTGGGCGGCGAGGATCTCCTTGGCCTGGTACTCGTGGACTTTCATGGGATGCGGGATTGGGGATGCGAGATGGACGGGCGCCGCGGCGCATGGCGAAGCTAGCGCCGCAGTGGGCACCGTTCTGTGACCCGTTCGCGAGTCTCGGCGTTCCGATTCCCGATCTTCGCATCCCACATCCCCCCTCCCGCATCCCCTCGTGACCCGCTTCGACTGGCACGTCCTGCGCCGCTTCGCCTCGGCCGCCCTCCTGCTCGTCGGGCTGATCTCGCTCGTGTTCGTCGTGCTGGACTACGCCGAGTACGTCGACGACTTCCTCGACCGCGGCGCGACGACGGCGCAGGTCTTCGGGACGTACTACCCGCACTACCTCTTCGACATCGTCCGGCTGACGAGCCCGCTGGCCGTCTTCCTCGCTGCGATCTACGTCACGTCGCGGCTGTCGCAGTCGATGCAGCTCACCGCGCTGCACGCGTCGGGCGTGTCGCTCGGGCGTTACATGCGGCCGTTCGTGCTCGCGGGATTTGCCGTGACGGCGTTCATGATCTACTTCAACGGCTGGCTCGTGCCGCCGGCCAACGCCGTCGTCGTCGCGTTCGAGAACCAGTACCACCGCGACGCGCCGCAGCAGACCGGGGCCGCGGGCGCCTACCGGCAGGCCGCGCTGGGCGTCGTCCTCGCGGCCGGCTTCGTGGACCTCGCCGCGAGCAGCGCCTACCGCGTCTCGCTCATCTCCCGCGACTCGGCCGGGGCCGTCACCGAGCGCCTCGACGCCGCCGAGATGGTCTACGCGGACTCCCTCGACCGCTGGACGCTGCGCGACGTCACCGTCCGCACCTTCGCCGGCGGGACCGAGGCCTTCCGCCGCCTCGCCACACTGGACACGACGCTCTCGCTGCGCCCGGCCGACCTCGCGCAGACCGAGCGCGACGCGGACAAACTCACGCTCCCCGAGGCCCGCGCCTACGTCGCGTCCTTGCGCCGCGCGGGCGTCACGGACGTCGGCCGGCCGCTCGTGGCGACGTACTCGAAGGTCGCGTACCCGTTCGCCAACCTCGTCCTGATCCTCATCGCCGTCCCGCTCGCGGCGCGGCGGCGGCGCGGCGGGCAGGCGGCGCAGCTCGGGCTCGGCCTGCTCGTCGCCTTCGTCTACCTCGCCGTCCAGAAGGGCATCGAGCCGCTCGGCTACGTCGGCGACGTCTTGCCGCTCGTCGCGGCCGTCGCGCCGCACGTCGCGTTCCTCGGCGTCGCGGGCGTCCTGCTGTGGCGCGCGCGGCGGTAGTCAGCCCGCCGCCCGGCCACCGAGTGCGGCTACGACGACACCTGGATTCGCCCGGACAAACGCCTGGAGCGCCTGCGTCGGTTCGTCCTGCCGAGCCTGCCGGAGCGTCCGGATGTCATAGAAGAGCGACTGGACGGACCGGATCGGGCCGAACGGAAAGCCCCACCACCCGAGCAGGGCGGTGACGATCGCCGCGCTACGCGCGCTCCGCACGAGGCAGTCCGGGCAGGCGATGAGCGTCCGACGGTTATAGAGCGTCACGATGAGGAAGCTCTTGGCGGTCGCGACGATGCCCGCGTTGAGGGGCTGGTCGGTACGGCCGCACTCCGGGCACGGCTGCTGGCGGAGGTGCCCGACGAGCGTGCCCAGATCATCCGCGTTCAGCGCAGTCCGCTGGGCGGCGATGGCCCGCCCGATGACCGGGTCGATGCCCCGCGTGCCGAGCTCGGCGTGGAGCGCCGCGAGCCCGTCGGGCGTGAGGCCGCTGGCTTCGTGGAGCGCGATCTGGAGCAGCCGCTCGTCGCTCATGCGGCGGTACGAGGCGGCGATGGAGTCGGACATGAGCAACCGGGCGGGGTGCGTGGCGAGAGCGGGGGCGGACATATGTCGCACCCGGAGAAGATACCGGGGACGCCGGCCCGAGGACCCGACATCGGGCGCGCTCCATACGGCTCCGCGCCGGGCGCGAAGGCGCGCGGCCGGTTGCACCCGACAGGCCGAGCGGCGACCTTCCGGCTCCCTCATCGGCCCGACATGCTGAACTACATCTGGGCGGGGCTCATCGTGCTGAGCCTCGCCTTCGCCCTCGGGTCGGACGCGCTCGACCTCTCGCGCGACACGTACCGCAACGGCGCGCCGCTGCCGGTCGCGCTCGACCTCGCCGCGCCCTTCGACGCCACCGCCGACCGCCAGGCCGCGACGCTCCGCGTCGACGCCGGCGCCTTCCGCGACCACTACGGCGCAGACTCGACGGCCGCGCTGGACTCGGCCTACGCCGCCACACTGCGCCGCACCGATGCCGGCTACGAGCTGCGCCTCGACGACGCCGAGGCCAGCCTGCCCGCGCCGCTCGACGTCATCCGCGACGCGACGAACCCGCGCGACAAGGTTCTGCAAGGCCGCCTCGACGGCCTGAGCGTCGGGGCCGGCGGGCAGCGCGCGTCGGGCACGCTCACGTTCGCGCCCGTCCGCTTCGTCAAGCTCACGGCCATCACGGCGGCGGCGCTGAGCATGGCCGAGACCGCGGCGACGCTCGCGCTCGGGCTCGTCGGCGTGCTCGTGCTGTTTCTCGGGCTGACGCGCATCGCCGAGGACGCCGGCATCGTCAACGCGCTCGTCCGCGTCGTGCGGCCGCTGCTGCGGCCCGTCTTCCCGGACGTCCCGCCGGACCATCCCGCGCTCGGGATGATCGCGCTCAACCTCGCCGCCAACGTCTTCGGGCTGGGCAACGCCGCGACGCCGTTCGGCATCAAGGCGATGGAGGAGCTGCAGACGCTCAACCCGGACCCCGAGACGGCCAGCGATGCGCAGGTGATGCTGCTCACGATCAACACGGCGTCCGTCCAGCTCGTCCCGCCGGTCCTGCTCGTCGCCCTGATCGGGCTCGAGATCAACGCCGTCTACTTCGCCATCGTCCTGACGACGTGCGGCTCGCTCGCGATCGGCATCACGGCGGCCAAGCTCCTCGCGCGCTCGAAGCGCTACAAGCTGAACGACCTGGTACGCGGCGCCGAGTTCGAGGTCCGGAGCGAGCCGCCGGACTCGCCCGACGCCATCTGACACTGCCCCGCCCCCCCGTACCAAGTACCCTGTACCTCGACATGAACACGTTCCGCGATGCCATCGGCATCCTCTCGACGTTCGTGCTGCCGCTGATGATCGTCGGCATCCCGCTCTACGGGCTGGCGCGGCGCGTGCCGGTCTACGAGTCCTTCGTGGAGGGCGGCAAGGAGGGCTTCACGCTCGCCGTCCGCATCATCCCGTACCTCGTCGCGATCCTGTTCGCGGTTGGCATGTTCCGCGCGTCCGGCGCGATGGAGGCGCTGACGGCCGTGCTGTCGCCGGTCTTCGGCCTCATCGGCTTCCCGCCGGAGCTGCTGCCGATGGCCATCGTGCGGCCGCTGACGGGCTCGGGCTCGGCCGCGCTCGTCGCCGACCTCGCGCAGACCTACGGCACCGGCGACATCCGGACCCGGATGGGCGCGACGATGTTCGGCTCGACCGAGACGACGTTCTACGTCATCGCCGTCTACTTTGGGGCCGTCGGGATCAAGCGCACGCGCCACGCCGTGCCCGCCGGCCTCATCGCCGACATCTCGGCCATGATCCTCGCCGTCTGGATCTGCCGCCTACTCTTCGCCTGACTCGGATGCTCCGCTCTGCCCTCTTCGCCGCCGGCTGTGCCGTCCTCGTGCTGCTCGCCGGCTGCGCAGACGACCCCGGCACGTCCGCGCCCGACGTCGTCGCCGCCGGGCCCTCGCCGGACGGGTCCAACCCGACCGTCATCACGGACTCGATCCCGGCGACGGCGCTCCGCACGGACTCGTCCCGGTTCGACTACGAGGCGCCGGTGACGCTCGTCTCGATGACGCCGGGCAACATCGCGTGCTACCTCGCCATCCGCACGGCCGGCGGCGCCCAGCGGACCGAGTACGCCGACTTCCGCCTCTGCGAGCGCGACGACCTCGTCGGCCAGAGCGTCGTGCTCACCCCGACGCCGAGCCCCGTTCAGTCGCGGTCATGCGGGGGGAATCCGGAGTGCACGGACACCGAGCTCGTCAACATGATCACCGGCATCGACCCGGCCGGCGCTGCGCCGACGCGGGACGTCGAGTTGGAGCCGCTGCCGGCCGACGCCGCCGAGTAGCGCGCGCACGGCGGAACCGTGCGGCCCGCGCCGGGTGCGTGCCCTCCACCCCGCCCCGCCGCCCGATGGCCTCGCTCGCCGACTGGACCGCCGACCACCTCCCCGACCTCTCGGGCCACGTCATCGTCGTGACGGGCGCGAACTCGGGCATCGGCTTCGAGGCCACGCGCGGGCTGATGCAGCGCGGCGCGCACGTCGTGATGGCCTGCCGCAACGCGGAGAAGGCGGCCGAGGCGATCGCCGAGCTCGAGCGGAGCGCACCCGCCGGCACCGCCGAGGTCCGCCCGCTCGACCTCGCCAGCCTCGCCTCCGTCGAGGCCTTCGCCGACGCCTACGACCTCGGCCGGCTGGACGTCCTCGTCAACAACGCCGGCGTGATGGCGCTGCCGCGCCGCGAGACGGCGGACAGCATCGAGATGCAGTTCGGCACCAACGTCGTCGGGCCCTACGCGCTCACGGGCCGCCTGCTGCCCAACCTGCTCGCGACGCCGCACAGCCGGACGGTCTGGCTGTCGTCGCTCGCCCACCGCTTCGGCCGCATCGACCTCGCGGACCTCTCGGGCGAGCAGGCGTACTCGCCGTGGGGCGCCTACGGCCAGAGCAAGCTCGCGGACCTCATGCTCGCGCTCGAGCTCGACCGCCGCTTCCATGCCGCCCGCACGGACGCGATCTCGGTCGCGGCCCACCCCGGCTACACCGACACCAACCTGCAGACCGGCGCGGCCGAGATGAAGGGCTCGGGGTTCGAGAAGATGGCCAGCTCGGCCGTCAACCGCGCGATCGGCATGCCCGCATGGAAAGGCGCGCTGCCCACCCTGCTCGCTGCCGCCGGCCGAGGGGTCCGCGGCGGCGACTACGTCGGCCCGACGGGCTGGGGCGAGGTCTGGGGACGTCCCGGCCCGGCCAAGGTCTCGGCGCGGGCGCGCGACACCCGGATGGCGGCGCGGCTCGTCGAGGCCTGCGAGGCGCTCAGCGGCGTCGCACTGGACCCGGCAGCCGTGGCCCGCTAGAGCAGAAAGCGGGGTGGTACGATGTTCTTGGGACCCGACACTCGGAGATCTGACCTCAGCGGGGTCTGTCCTCAGAACCGGGTACCCTGTACCAATCAGGAATTTGCTCTAGACCTGCGCTGAGCCGGGGTCGGTCGCCCAGCGGAGATCGGCCGGGCGTGCTCGCCGAGAGCGCCACGCGCCGGCCGTCGCGAGAGTGTCCCGCGAGCGGCCGGGATGCCCGGCGCTACCGGTTGAGGATCTCGGACCGCCAGCGCGGCAGCGAGACCTCGCCCGTGACCGTCGAGTGGACGAGCGTCATCTCGCCCGAGCTGTTGCGGTCGACGAAGACGAACTCGGAGAGGCCTTCACCCGGGATGTTCTCGTATGTCCAGACCTCGAACGGGGCCGTATCCGCGTTGAAGGCCTGCCGGTCCACGCCCGACGGCGCGCCGTACTGGAGGTAGACGCGGCCGCGGTCCGTGCGGTAGCCCGGCGAGCCGCCGTAGCGGTAGCGGTCGTTGACGCGCGCGAGGCGGTCGTAGAACGTCCGGCGGGAGTCCGTGCCCGCCGGAGCGGCGGCCGAGCGGTTGCGCCAGAAGCGGATGAGGAAGGAGCGGCGGTCCTCGTCCGTGCGAATCCCGTTGGACTCCGAGCGCTCGCGGCTCGTCGCGATGACGCGCGCGTGCTCCACGTTGAGCGCGAGTTCCTCCTCGCCCATCGTGGCGTAGAAGATCTCGTCGTCGGACACCTCGGCGACGTTCTGCTGGGGCTGCGCGACGTCCGGGTTGATGACGAAGAGGCGCTTCGAGCGCTCGGCGACGGCCTCGTTCGCCGTGTTCAGGAGCGCGAGGTGGAGGACGTACTCGCCCGTCGGGAGCGCCGAGACGTCGATGGCCCCGATGAGCACGCCGACGGGCTGGGCCGGGCGCTCGGTGCGCGTCTCCGTGCCCTCGATCGGCGTCGGGCGCGACGAGTTGGACAGGAACGCGAGAACGGTGTACGCGCCGGCGTCGGCGCCGTAGGCCTCGGCGTAGTAGGTCACGCGGCCGAGGTCGCCGCCGTAGAAGGCGTCGGGGTACGGCTGGATGATGCGGCCGCCCTTGACGAGCGGGCCCGTCGGATCGGGCGCGCGCGCGATGCGGCGCGCGAGCTGGACCGACGAGAGCGTCGCGCCGCGCGCGGCGCGGTAGTCCGGGACGGTCCGCGGGACGACGGGGCGCGTGCCCCGCGTGGCCGCCTCGACCTCGTACTCGCCCGGCGCGAGCGCGGCCCGGATCTGCTCGGTAAAGACCTGCCCGGACGAGAGCGCCGTCGTGTCGGCGACGGAGAAGCGGTACTCGACCGTCTGGTCGTAGGCCGCGGCCGAGGCGGCGCCGGCGGGCGCGGCGACGGCGACGGGCCGGATCGTGACGTGGACCGGCACGGACACGTCGAAGGTGCTCGCGCCGCGCGTGTACGGCAGGCCGGCCGCGCCGATCGAGAGGTAGACCTCGGCGAGCGCGGCGTCTGCGGAGTAGCGGAACGTGCCGGTGTCCATCCGGAGCTGGACCGGCCGCTGCTGGGCGGACGCCGCGAGCGGGACGAAGGCGAGCAGCGCCAGGGTGCGGGCGAGGCGGGTCATCGGAAATCGTGTCATTCGGGGGCGGGCAATCGGCCCGGGGATGGCTGGATTGGCATCAGTAACGACTGCGTCGAAGATAGCGTGCGTGCTCGGCCGGCCGGGATCCAAGTCCGAGTGCCCCTGTATCTTGATGGACCGGGGCGGACGGCGAACCGCCGAGGGCCCTGGTTCCGGAAGCGCTTCCAAACCCGCCCTCCTCCGCATGAACGCCCCCGCCGCCGTCCTCGACCATCTCGCCACGCTCGGCCTCGCCAACGCGCAGACGGTCTACTACAACCTCCCCTCGGCCCGCCTCGTCGAGGTCGCCGTGCGCCGCGGCGAGGGGCGCCTCACCGACGGCGGCGCGTTCGCAGCCCGCACCGACCCCTACACGGGCCGCTCCCCGGACGACCGCTTCATCGTCCGCGAGGCCGGCTCCGAGGCGGAGGTCGGCTGGGGCAAGACCAACAAGGCCGTCGAGCCCGAGACGTTCGACGCGATCCTCGACGGCCTCGGCCGCTACAGCCGCGGCCGCGACCTCTTCGTGCGCGACTGCTACGCCGGGGCCGACCCGCGGTACCGCATCCGGGTCCGCGTGATCACGGAGCAGGCGTGGCACTCGCTCTTCGCGAGCAACATGTTCATCCTGCCCGCGGCCGGCGATGACCTCGAGGGCTTCGTGCCGGACATGACGGTCCTGGACCTGTGCGACTTCAAGGCGACGGGCGAGGCGGCCAAGGGCCTCAACTCGTCGACGTTCATCCTGCTGAGCCTCGAGCGCGGCCTCGTGCTCGTCGGCGGGACGCGCTACGCGGGCGAGATCAAGAAGTCGGTCTTTTCGGCGCTGAACTACCTCCTGCCGGCCAAGGGCGTCTTCCCGATGCACTGCTCGGCGAACCAGGACGCCGAGACGGGCGCGACGGCCGTCTTCTTCGGCCTCTCGGGCACGGGCAAGACCACGCTCTCGGCGGACCAGAGCCGCATCCTCATCGGCGACGACGAGCACGGCTGGGCGGACGACAGCGTCTTCAACTTCGAGGGCGGCTGCTACGCCAAGGCGATCAAGCTCAGCCCCGAGGGCGAGCCCGAGATCTTCGCCACGACGCGCTACTTCGGGACCGTCGCCGAGAACGTCGTCCTCAACGAGGACCGCACCATCGACTTCGACGACGCGACGATCACCGAGAACACGCGCCTGTCCTACCCCATCGACGCCATCCCGAACGCGTCTAAGACGGGCACCGGCGGCGTCCCGCAGACGGTCGTCTTCCTGACGGCGGACGCCTACGGCGTGCTCCCGCCCGTCGCCAAGCTCACGCGCGACCAGGCGATGTACCACTTCCTCTCGGGCTACAC
>JBBSUZ010000126.1:0-8646 GCA_038233965.1 Rhodothermales bacterium
CCGACCGCCCGGACCCGTACCACTGGCTCCGCGACCGCGACGACCCGGACGTCCTCGCCTACCTCGCGGCCGAGAACGCCTACGCTGCCGAGATGACGGCCCCGACGCAGGCGCTCGAGGACGCGCTCTACGACGAGATCGTCGCCCGCGTCGTGCCGGACGACGCCTCCGCCCCGGTCTTCGACCGCGGCTTCTGGGTCTACCGCCGCTTCGAGGACGGGAAGGAGTACCCGATCTACGCCCGCCGCCCGGGCACGATGGACGCGCCCGAGGAGGTCCTTATCGACGGCAACGCGCGCGCCGCCGGCCACGGCTACTACCACCTCGGCGCCGCCGCCGTCTCGGACGACGGCCGCACGCTCGCTTTCGCCGAGGACACGACCGGCCGCCGCATCTACACCGTCCGCTTCAAAACCATCGCGACGGGGGAGCTGCTTCCGGACGAGATCCACCCGGCGACGCCGTCGCTCGCGTGGGCAGCCGACAGCCGGACGCTGTTCGTCACCCGGCAGGACGCCGAGACGCTCCGCTCGTACCAGGTCACGCGGCACACGCTCGGGCAGCCCGGCGAGACGGTGGTCTTCCAGGACGACGACGACACGTTCAACGTCGGCGTCGGGCGGAGCAAGGACCGGCGCTTCGTCGTCGTCGCCTCGGAGCAGACGCTGACGTCCGAATATCTCTTTCTGGACGCCAACGACCCGACGGGCGCCTTCCAGCCGATCCGCCCCAGAGAGCGCGGCGTCGAGTACAGCGCGGACCACGCGGGCGACCGCTGGACGATTCTGACGAACGACGACGGGGCCGAGAACTTCCGCCTCATGACCGCCCCCACGGACGCGCCGGCTGAGTGGGCCGAGATCCTCCCGGCGCGCCCCGACGTCCTCATCGAGACGTTCGACGCGTTCACGGACGGGCTCGTGACGCAGGAGCGCGAGGGCGGGCTCGTCCGCCTGCGCGTCCGCACGCCCGAGGGCACGCTCGTCGCCGAGGTCGCCTTCGACGAGACGGCCTACGCCGCCGACCTCGCCGCGACGCCCGAGGCGGACAGCCCGACGTTCCGCTTCACCTACGAGTCGCTCGCGACGCCCCCGCAGACCGTCGACGTCGCCTTCGACGGCGGCGCGCGGACGGTCGTGAAGGAGCAGGCCGTGCCGACGTACGACGCGGATCGCTACACGACCGAGCGCCGCTGGATCGTCGCCCGCGACGGGACGCGCGTGCCCGTCTCGCTCGTCCGGCACGCCGACACGCCGCTCGACGGGACGGCGCCGCTCCTGCTCTACGGCTACGGCTCGTACGGCCTCTCGATGGACGCCCACTTCCGCGTCTCGCTGCCGAGCCTGCTGGACCGCGGCGTCGTCTACGCCATCGCGCACGTCCGCGGCGGGCAGGAGATGGGGCGGGCGTGGTACGAGGCCGGCAAGCTCGGCCACAAGATGAACACCTTCACCGACTTCATCGACGCCGCCGAGGCGCTCGTCGCGGACGGCGTCGCCGATCCCGTGCGCGTCTACGCGCAGGGCGGATCGGCGGGCGGCCTGCTCGTCGGGGCCGTCGCCAACCTGCGGCCGGACTTCTGGGCGGGCATCGTCGCGCAGGTCCCGTTCGTGGACGTCGTCACGACGATGCTCGACGACTCGATCCCGCTCACGACGGGCGAGTACGACGAGTGGGGCAACCCCAACGAGGAAGGGGCCTTCCGGACGATGCTCGCCTACTCGCCGGTCGACAACGTCCGCGCCGCCGACTACCCGGCGATGCTCGTCATGACGGGCCTGCACGACAGCCAGGTGCAGTACTGGGAGCCGGCAAAGTGGGTCGCGACGCTGCGCGACCTCAACACCGGGACGGCGCCGATCCTGTTCAAGACCGAGATGGAGGCGGGCCACGGCGGGCCGTCCGGCCGGTACCGCGCCTATCGCGAGGTCGCGTTCGTGTACGCGTGGCTGCTCACCCGAGCGGGGTAGCAGCGCGGCCCGCTCACACGTTGTCGTCCGGCTCGGCGTCGAGGACGAAGACGGGCAGGCGGAGGCCGTAGAGGATCGCCGCGAAGCGGAGCGCGATCGTCGCCGCCGCCCCGAGGGCGGCGGCCGGCGCGCCGGCCATGCCGAGCGCCTTCAGGCCGAGGTAGACGGCCGGGCCGAGCGCCGCCGCCGTTGCGTAGAGGCGCCCGGGCCGCAGGATGAGCGGGATCTCGGACGTCAGCACGTCGCGGAGGACGCCGCCGAACGTGCCCGTCATCATGCCCATCACGACGACGATCCCGACCGCGACGCCCGTCGCCTCGGCGGCCTGCGCGCCGGCGACGGCGAACAGGCCGAGCCCGAGTGCGTCCGCGATGCGGAGCAGGCGCGGCGCGGGCGTGCCCCACCGCGCGAAGGCGACCGTCGCCGTGGCCGCGGCGATCGCGACGCCGAGCACGGCCGGGTCCGCGATCCAGAAGACCGGGTGCCGGTCCAGCAGGACGTCCCGCAGCGTCCCGCCGCCGGTCGCTGTGACGACGGCGAGGACGTAGACGCCGAACAGGTCGAGGCGCTTGCGGCCGGCCGCGAGCGCGCCCGAGACGGCGAACACGGCGACGCCGGCGAGGTCGGGCACGGAGAGGAGCGTGTCCGTCGTCACGGGTGGGGCGTGGAGCGCGAGCGTCAGGCGACGACCGTGAACGAGCGGATGTCGGGGGCGGCCCCGAGCAGGTCGCCGGCGGCGGCGAGCGCGGCCTGGACGTGCGGCGTCGTCATGTGGGCATCGGCCTGGCCCTGCGTCTGCCACTGCTCGACCGTGCGGAAGACGGCCGGGTCATCCGTGCACTGCGTGAGGGCGTACGAGATGCAGCCGTCCTCGGCGCGCGTCGGCTCGACGAGTGAGGCGAGCGCGTCGCGGGTCGTGTCGATGGTGTCGGGCCGGGCGGTGAGCGTGGCGATGACGTAGAGCATGGAACGGGTCGGGTTGGCGGGAACGGCAGGACTGGCCCGGCTCGAATGCCCCGCGTCCCGCAGTGATCCACACCGGAGAATGCTCGAACACCGAGACGCCCGGCGCGTCCGTTGTCTGGTTTCCCCTCCCATCCGCTCCGATGCCCCGTCTGCTCCTCCTCGCCGTCCTGCTGCCCCTCGCCGCCGGCTGCACCCTGTTCCGCCCCGCCCCGCCGTCGCCCGCCGGCCCCGCTGCCGAGGTCGCGTGGGGCTCGTCGTTCGGGATGTGCAGGGGGTACTGCGTGTCGCGCCTCGAGGTCTCGTCCGCCGGCATCGCGACGCTCACCGAGACGTCCAACCGCGATGACGCGCTGCCGCCCCGCGTCCGCTCGCGCCCGCTCTCGCCCGGCGAGATGGACACGCTGACGTTCGCGCGCGGCATCTCGCCTCTCGCCACCGCGACGCTCGGCTGCCCGGACTGCGCCGACGGCGGGGCCGAGTACGTCGAGGCCGGCGGGCAACGCGTGACGTTCGAGTACCGCGGCGACGCGGGCGCGGCGACGCAGCTCGCCGAGGCGCTGCGGCAGATCGCGGGGACGTTCCCGCGTGACCCGGCCAACCTCTGACACCTGCCGGCGATGCCGCGGGATCGTGAAGCCCGAGTCAGATCGGGCGCGGACGGTCGCGCGCCGCGCCGCGCCTGTCTACATTCACGGCCCCCGGAGAGGTGTCCGAGTGGTTGAAGGAGCACGCCTGGAAAGCGTGTGTGCGGGCAACCGTACCGAGGGTTCGAATCCCTCTCTCTCCGCCAGAAGGGCCCGGACGTGACGTCCGGGCCCTTCTGCGTTCGGGCCGCGTGGTCGTACCTGTCAGAAGCTGTTTGGCGAAGCAACTCCTCCCCCTTGGGGAGGTGGCTGCGAAGCAGTCGGAGGGGGTCGTTGTGTGATGACAGTGCCATGGCGGCCCCTCACCCTGTCCCTCTCCCGAGGGAGAGGGGACGTCGTAGAGCCGTTGTCGCTTCCCCCAACAGTTTCTCACCGGGCCCCGTGCAGCCGGCGGAACCCGCATCCAGCCTGGGCGGGTAAGGCCCCGGGACCCACCACTCGACCCATGCCCGACCTGTTCCAGACTGAGGTGCTCGACAAGAGCGCCGAGAAGCCCGTCCTCGTGGACTTCTGGGCCCCGTGGTGCGGCCCCTGCCGCACGCTCAGCCCGACGCTCGACGCGCTCGCGAAGGAGAGCGGCGGGGCGTGGCGGCTCGTCAAGATCAACACGGACGCGCACCCGGCGCTCTCGCAGCGCTTCGAGATCCGCAGCATCCCGTCCGTCAAGCTGTTCGTCGACGGCGAGGTGAGGGCCGAGTTCATGGGCGCCCTGCCCGAGGCGGACGTCCGCCGCTGGCTCGCGGAGCACCTGCCCGCGTAGCCGGTCAGTCGCGCGCCGCCGCGATCGCCTCGGCGAGCGCATCGTCGTCCATCGCCTCGTCCCAGCCGGGCGTGAGGTCGAGGCGGACCGTCTGCGCGGCGCCCGTCGGCGTGCAGACGACCGTGACCGTGTCGCCGTCGGTGTGCTCGGCCGCGACCTGCGCGGCGTCGCTCTCGCCGAGGCCGGCGTAGGCCTGGACGCAGGCCCACACGAGTCCGTCCGAGTCCGTCACGTCGCGCGGGGTCATCGGGAAATCGGGAAGTGGTCCGCCCGAACGACGCGCGCGGACGTCCCGGTTCCTCACATTCCGAGGCGAACGGCGAGGTCGGTGACCGGCTCGCCGTGCGGGGCGTCGGCGTCGAAGACCGGCGCGGCGTCGGCGCCGAGCAGCGTCAGGCGGCCGTCCGCGAGGCGCAGCGCCGTCCCCTCGGGCAGGCCCACGACGGGCACGCCGGGGTTGGCCGCGACGAACTCGGCGAGGCGATCCCTCCGCGTCTCGCCGCGGTGGCCCGGCGGGTGCGCGTCCGTGTAGTGCGGGTTGATCTGGAACGGGACGAGGCCGAGCGCGCCGAAGCCCTGCGGCTCCACGACGGGCATGTCGTTGGTCGTCCGGATCGTCGGCCCGGCGACGTTGGCCCCGGCGCTCCACCCGACGTACGGCATGCCGGCCGCGACGCGCGCGCGGATGGCCGCGACGAGCCCGGCCTCCTGCATCGCCCGCAGCAGCGCAAACGTGTTGCCGCCGCCGACGAGCAGCGCCTCGGCGCCGTCGACCGCGCCCGAGCGGCTCGGCGCCGTGTGGACCGACGCGACGTCGATGCCGAGCGGGGCCAGCGCCGCGGCGACGCGCGCCGTATAGACATCGTACGAGACCGTAATGGCCGCGTACGGGATGAACACGGCGCGGCGGGCGCCGCCGAGGGCGTCCGCGATCCAGTCGAGCGCGTGCGCGAGGTAGGCACCATCAGGACCCGTCGAGTTGCTGAGCAGGAGCGTCGGCATCGGAGTGGAGGCAGGAGACTGTCAAGATCGGACGCCCGCGCCTCTCCGCCGGCCGTCCGCCGGGAGGCCGCCGTATCCTGCACGCTGCCCGACCGCCCGCGCATGGCCCGCTTCTCGTTCCCGACGCCGTACACCGTCCTCGTCATCGTGATCGCGCTCGCCGCGCTCGCGACGTGGCTCTTCCCCGCCGGGACGTACGACACGCTGACCTACGACGGCGGCCAGTTCGTCGTCGCCCACGGCGACACGACGACTGCGCTGCCGGGCACGCAGCAGACGCTCGACGGGCTCGGCATCCGCGCCCGCGCCGAGGACTTCGCCGCCGGCAAGTTCAGCAAGCCGATCACGGTCCCGGGCACGTACCGCCGCGTCCCGCCGGCCCGCCAGGGCCCGCTCGCCGTCCTCCTCGCGCCCATCAAGGGCATCGCGGAGGCCATCGACGTCGTCCTGTTCGTGCTCATCATCGGCGGCTTCATCGGCGTCTTTAACCGGTCCGGGGCCTTCGACGTCGGCCTCGGCGCGCTCGCGCGGCGGCTGCGCGGCCGCGAGGGCCTCCTCGTCGTGCTCGTCGTGAGCCTGCTCGCGCTCGGCGGGACGACCTTCGGCATGTCCGAGGAGACGATCGCGTTCTACCCGCTGCTCGTGCCGGTCCTGCTCGCGGCCGGCTACGACCGCATGGTCCCGCTCGCCGTCATCCTCGGCGGGAGCCACATCGGCGGCGTCGGCTCCACGACCAACCCCTTCGCGACCATCATCGCGTCGGACGCAGCGGGCGTCGCGTGGACGGTCGGGCTCGTGCCGCGCCTCGTCGTGCTCGTCGTCGGCGTGGCGGGGCTCGTGTGGTGGATTCTGCGCTACGCCGCGCGCGTCCGCCAGAACCCCGCGCGCTCGCTCGCGCCCGGCGACGGCGCGCCCGCGTCGGCCGAGGTCCACCCGGAGGCCGAGCCGCAGCCGCTCACAGCCCGCATCCAGTTGCTGCTCGTCCTCTTCGCCGCGACCTTCGGCGTCATGATCTGGGGCGTCTCGCGCGGCGGGTGGTGGTTCGAGGAGATGACGGCCCTGTTCCTCGGTGCGGCGGTCCTCGTCGGGATCATCGAGCGGACGGGCGAGCGCGCCTTCGTCGAGACGTTCCTCGCCGGAGCCCGCGACCTGCTCGGCGTCGCGTTCGTGATCGGCATCGCGCGCGGCGTGACCGTCGTGCTGACCGAGGGCGGCCTCTCGGGGACCCTCCTCGCGGCCGCCTCGGGCGTCGTGGCGGGCATGCCGCCGGTCGCGTTCATCCTCTCGCTGTTCGTCTTCTTCGCCCTCCTGGCCATCGTGCTGCCGTCGTCGTCCGGCATCGCCGTGCTGACGATGCCGATCCTGAGCGCGCTCGGCGCCTCGGTCGGCGCGCCCGCCGCGGCCGTCGTGAGCGCGTACGTCTACGGTATCGGCCTGATGTTCTTCGTCTCGCCGTCGGGCATGGTGCTGCCGTCGCTCGCGATGACGGGCGTCAGCTACGACCGCTGGCTGCGCTTCATCGCCCCGTTCCTCGGCGCGATGGCGCTCGTCTGTGCCGCTGTGCTGGTGTTCGAGACCATCGCCGGTTAGGAGCGGACGTCGCGAGATGAGATGACGTCGCAGGGCAACCGGGCGGCGTCGCGGAGACGCGCCACGGCACGTCTCTACGGCCCGATTGGCGCATTCGTAGAGACGCGCCACGGCGCGTCTTGTCCGAGACCACCCAGGCGTCACCGATGGAGCTACCGCGCCACGACGAGCCGCGCCGTCGCCACCTGCGCCCCGGCCGTCGCCCGCACGACGTACACGCCGGAGGGCCACGCCGCCGTGTCGACGCTCACGACGCGCTCGCCCGCCCCAGCCGCCCCGTCCAGCACGACGTCCACCTCCCGGCCCAGCGCGTCGAGCACGACGACCCGCACCGGGCCCGCCTCGCTCAACGTCAGCACGACCTCGACACGGCCAGCTGCCGGGTTCGGACGCACCGTCACGCCCAGCGCCTCCAACGCCTCCGGTGACCCCTCGCCCGCCACCGCGAACGCCGCCGTCACCGGCTCCACCGTCCGGTAGACCCACTCGCGCGTCGGCCCCCCGAAGAACACGCTCACGTACAGCCGGCCCTGAGCGTCGAGCACCGCCGACCGCACCGACTTCACATCCTGATCCGGCGGACGCACGGGCGCGCGCGCCACCACGTCCCACGTCAGCCCGCCGTCGCGCGTGGCGAACACGAAGCCCCGGCCCAGCACCGTCACCGCCCGCCCGAGCCCCGTCGCCGGGTCCAGCCCGAGGTCGAACATCCCGCCGACGACAGGCCATGAGACGCCGTCGTAGAGCTGCTGCATCGGCTCGCCCTGCGTCCACGACCGCCCGCCGTCGTTCGTCCACCACGTCCGGTTGTAGAAGTCCGTCGCATCCGTTCCGGTCGCGACCGCGCCCTCGCACAGCGTCAGGTCCGGCAGGCCGCACGACGGCGCGCCAGACTGAATGGAGCCCGGCGTGGTCAGTGCCGTGATCCCGAAGCCCTCGTAGCGGTACGGTGCGTAGACGTTTGAGGACTGCCACGACGCCCCGCCGTCGTCGCTGCTGACGAGGCCCCAGCCGGCCCCGGCGGCGAGGATGCGGCCGGAGGGCAAGAGCGCGAAGGCGGCGATGGAGAGGGCCTCGGTGGGGATAGGGTGCGCGGCGACGGTCCAGGTGAGGCCGTGGTCGTCGGAGTAGTTGTGATAGCCGGCGAGGACGCGTCCGGCGTGGGCATGGCCCGGCGGCAGTTCGAGAAACGCGTTCGAGTGCTCGGGGCCGAAGCAGTCCCCAATCTGATACTCACAGACGCGGGTCCAGGGCGGCATGCCGTTGGTGGAGCGATCGATCACTCTTTGCCCAGCGAGCACCACGCCGTCTGAGAGGGCGATAAGCCCGTAAGCGCTGCGCAGCATGGGTGTGGTCGCCCACGTCCCACTGGGACCATCGCCAGTGAGCACGGACAGGCTAGCCGGTCCCCCAGCAGCCGCCAGCAAGCGGCCGTCGGGTGCCCATGCGAGCCCGTATGCGGAGACGGCCACATTTCCGACGCGCTCCCATGTGTACACGCCCTCGCTAGGTCCGGGCAATGTCTGCGCCTCGGGGGCTGCGCCACCGCAGACACCCACCAGCATCGCCAGTACAGCCGCACGACCTTGCATCAGTCTGTTCATTTGTCGATGTCGGAAATGGCCGCGGGGGGGGGGGACCCGATCACGCGCCCCGGGGGGGGGGCCCTGCCCACCTATCGCCGGGGTGGGCCCCGCGGGCCGCGCCTGAGCGG
>JBBSUZ010000127.1:0-8619 GCA_038233965.1 Rhodothermales bacterium
GATCGACCTGCTCGTCCGCTCCGGCGCCACGAGCGACCCGGACGCGCTCGGCGGCCTCGCGACGCTCACGGCGGACCTGATGGACGAGGGCGCCGGCACGCTCTCGGCCCTCGAGCTCGCCGACGCCGTCGACTTTCTCGGCGTCCGCCTGACGTCCGCGGCCGGCCTCGAGTCGATCGCGGTGCGGCTGCACGCGCCCGTCGCGAAGCTCGCCGCCGCCCTGCCGCTCATGGCCGACGTCGCGCTGCGGCCGACGTTCGCCGAGGCCGAGCTCGAGCGGATGCGGGTGAGCCGCCTCACCGAGCTCGCGCAGGTCCGCGACGAGGCGCGCAGCCTCGCCAGCCTCGTCTACGACCGGACGCTCTACGGCGACGCCAGCCCGTACGGCCGCCCCGGCGATGGCACGCCCGCCTCGGCACGTGCGATCACGCGCGCGGATGTCGTCCGCTTCCACGACGCCGTGCTGCGGCCGTCGAACGCGGCGCTCATCGTCGTCGGCGCGCTGGACCGGGCGGCGCTCGCGCCCCAGCTCGAGCGCCTCTTCGGCGCAGCGGCCTGGCCGTCCCGCCCCGCCCCGCCGAGCGTCGCGATCCCCGCCCCGACGCAGGTCGCGCAGCGCTCGGTCGTGCTCGTGGACAAGCCCGGCGCGGCGCAGACGGTCGTCCGCATCGGCCGCATCGGCGTGGCCCGCGCGACGCCGGACTACGCGCAGCTCCAGGTGCTCAATGCCATCCTCGGCGGCACGTTCACGAGCCGCCTCAACCAGAACCTCCGCGAGGAGCACGGCTACACCTACGGCGCGCGCTCGTCGTTCCTGTTCCGCCTCGCCCCCGGCCCGTTCACCGCATCGGCAGACGTCCAGACGGCGGCCACCGGGCCGGCGCTCACCGAGTTCTTCCGCGAGCTCACGGGCATCCGCGAGCCCGTCCCGGCCGCCGAGCTCACGAAGGCGCGCAACTACGTCGCCCTCTCGTTCCCGGAGCCGTTCGAGACCGTGGCCGGGACGGCGCTGATGGTCGAGGAGCTCTACCTCAAGGACCTCCCGCTCGACACGTACGCGACGTACACGGACGGCATCCGCGCCGTGACGGAGGCGGACCTCATGCGGGTCGCCCGCGCCGCCATCGACCCGGACCGCGTCGCGGTCGTCATCGTCGGCGACCGCAGCGTCATCGAGGCCGACGTCCGCGCCCTCAACCTCGGCCCGGTCGAGGTGCTCTCCATCGACGACGTCCTCGGGCCGGCCGCGCCCTGAGCGCCGATCGGCACCGACCGCTCCGCCCCCGGCGTCCACGTGGCGCCGGGGGTTTTCCGTTCAACCACCCGCTCCGATGTCGCTCCGCACCCAGATCCTGCTCGGTTACGGCCTCGTCCTCGTCCTCGCGGGCATCACGGTCGCGTTCGCGCTCGTCAGCATCGCGCGGCTGGGCGACGCCTCGGCCGCGATCCTGAGCGAGAACTACCGCTCGATCCGCGCCGCGCAGACCATCGCCGACGCGCTCGAACGGCAGGACTCGGCCGTCCTCCTCGCGCTCTCCGGCGACGCCACGGCCGCCCGCCAGCTCATCCGCGACAACGACGTCCGGGTCCGCCGCGCGCTCGCGGACGTCCGGGGCAACCTGACCGTCCCCGGCGAGGCGGCGGCTGTGGATTCGGTCGCGGTGGCCTACACGGCGTACGCCGCGCGCCTCGAAGACGCGCCGTCGCTCGACGGCTACGTCGGCGCGTTCTTCCCGGCCTTCGAGCGCGCCAAGCGGGCGGCGAACGCGCTGCGGGACCTCAACCAGGCCGCGATGGTAACGGCGTCGGAGCGGGCCGGGCACGTCGGGCGGCGCGCCGTGGTCTCGGTCGGGACCGTCGCGGGGCTGACGCTCGCGCTCGGGATCGGGCTGAGCCTGCTGCTCGCCAGCCGCGTCACGCGCCCCGCGCGGAGCCTCCGCCGCGCCGCCGTGCGCGTCGCCGCGGGCGACCTCGACGTCGTCGTGCCGGGCGGCCGGACCGACGAACTCGGCGCGCTCGCGGCCGCCTTCAACACGATGACCGAGCGCCTTCGCGCCTACCGCGCGCTCGACGTCGACCGACTCGTGGCCGAGCAGGGCAAGGGCGCGGCCGTGATCGAGGCCGTCGACGACGGCCTCGTCGTGGTGCTGGCCGACGGGACCGTGGACCGGATGAACCCGGCCGCCGCCGTCGCGCTCGGATCCGACGCACACGCCGCCATCGGGCAGCCACTCGCCGACATCACGGGCGACGCCCTCGACGCGCTCGTCCGCGCCGCGCTCACCGGCACGCCCGGTGCCGGCACGCCCGCCGCGGCACCCGAGTTCGTCGAGTCCCCGGACGGCGCGCGGCACTACGAGCCCGTCGCCTCGCCCGTCCGCACGCCCGACGGCGCGCTCGTCGGCGCCGTCCTCGTCCTGCGCGACGTCACCGGGCTGCGCGAGCTCGACCGCCTCAAGAGCCAGTTCGTCGCGACGGCGTCGCACGAGCTCAAGACGCCGCTGACGTCGATGAAGCTGAGCGTCGGGCTGCTGCAGGACCGCGTCGGGGCGACGCTCGGCGAGCGCGACCGCGCGCTGCTCGGGGCCGCGGCCGAGGACGTCGACCGCCTCACCGGCCTCGTCCGCGACCTGCTGGATCTGTCGCGGATCGACGCGGGCCAGCTCGACCTGCAGCTCGCGCCGACATCCGTCGTCGACCTCGTCGGCCCCGCCGTGCGCGGCATCGAGGCGCAGGCCGAGCAGGCCGGCATCGCGCTCACGACCGACGTCCCCGACCTGCGCGCGACGGCCGACGCGCGGCAGATCGCGCACGTCCTGACCAACCTGCTGTCGAACGCGCTGCGCTTCACCCCGCGCGGCGGATACATCCGCGTGAGCGCACACGCGGCCGGCGACGTCGTCGAGATCGCAGTGACGGACGACGGCGAGGGCGTCCCGCTCGACGTGCAGCCGACGCTCTTCGAGCGCTTCGTGCAGGCGCCGGGCGAGAAGGCGGCGGGCGGGTCGGGCCTCGGCCTCGCCATCGCGCGCGAGATCGTCGAGGCGCACGGCGGCACGGTCCGCGTGGAGTCTGCGCCCGGCGCGGGCGCGACGTTCGTCTTCACGCTGCCCGCGGCGTCGGCGGCCTGACCCGCACGGCCCGCCCGGGCCGGCGGTTCTCTCGCCGTAGGTTCGGCGCGCCCGCTCTCTCCCGCCCCGATGCCCGACGACACGCTCCGCTGCCTCCGCTGCGGCTCCGACTCCCTCATCCCCGACG
Source organism: Rhodothermales bacterium (assembly GCA_038233965.1). Classification (GTDB taxonomy): domain Bacteria; phylum Bacteroidota; class Rhodothermia; order Rhodothermales; family Rubricoccaceae; genus DASVSE01. The sequence continues at coordinate 3,259 of JBBSUZ010000127.1, forward strand.
TCCGCATGATCGACCGGGGCGACGGCAACGCCCGCACGAAGCAGGAGGTCGGCGTGATGAAGAACCCGACGGCGATGCTGTTCAAGGACGAGGCCCGCACGTCCATCACGGCCCGCGTCTGCGCCGATTGCGGGGCCGTCGAGCTGACGGCCGTGAATCCGGACGTGCTCTGGCAGGCGCACCTCGAGCGCGTCGCCAACGGGTGGGGCGAGGACTGAGCTTCGGGACGCCGGGCTAGCTTGCCGGTCCCTTCCAGACGTCTGTGCTCACCGCCCGCCCCATCCCGCCGAACCCGTCCGACGCGCCCGATCCCGACGCGCCGCTCGCGGGCGTCCTCGCGGCCTTCGCCGCGCTGTACCTCATCTGGGGCTCGACGTACCTCGCGATCAAGTTCGCGGTCGAGACGCTGCCGCCGTTCACGATGGCCGGCATCCGCTTCGTCGCCGCGGGCGCGCTGCTGTTCGGGTGGAGCCGCGCGCGCGGCGCCGCCCCGCTGACCGGTCCGCAGTGGAAGACGGCCCTCATCGCAGGCACGCTCCTGCTCGTCGGCGGGAACGGGCTGGTGTCGTGGGCTGAGCAGAGCCGCGTCCCGTCCGGCATCGCGGCGCTGCTCATCGCGTCGACGCCCATGTGGAGGGCGCTGCTGGACTGGGCGCGGCCCGGCGGCCTGCGGCCGCGCGCGGGCGTCTGGGCGGGCATCGCGCTCGGGCTGGCCGGCATCGCCGTGCTCGTCGGGCCGTCCGGCATGGGCGGCGGCGTGGACCCGCTCGGCGCGCTCGCGATCGGGACGGCTTCGTTCTGCTGGGCGCTCGGCTCCATCTACCAGCGCGGCGCGCCGAAGTCCGAGTCGACGCTGCTCAACGTCGGCGGGCAGATGCTGGCCGGCGGAGCGCTCCTGCTCGCGCTCGGCTGTGGGCTGGGTGAGCACGTGGACGTCGCCGCGGTCTCGGCACGGTCGGCGTGGTCCCTCGCGTACCTCATCTTCGTCGGCGCCCTCGTCGGCTACTCGGCCTACGTCTGGCTGCTCAAGGTGAGCACGCCGGCCAAGGCGTCGACGTACGCGTTCGTCAACCCGGTCGTGGCCGTCGTGCTCGGATGGGCGCTGGCCGGCGAGCCGATCGGCCCGCGCGTCGTCGGCGCGGGCGCGCTCGTGATCGCGGCCGTCGTGCTGATCACGCTCGCCGGGCGGACGAGCCGGACGGCGTAGCGGTTCACAGTGTTTTGGCGAGACGCATCTTGGCGAGGCCGCGGCGTCCGTGGTAGGTTCAGACCGTTCGCCGCAGCGCTCGCGCCGGTGACGTTGCCAGTGTAGCTCAGGGGTAGAGCAGCTCATTCGTAATGAGCAGGTCGTCAGTTCAAATCTGACCACTGGCTCCCAGAAAAGCGGCCTTTCCTACATCCGGAAGGCCGCTTTTCTCATTTCTGGAGACTGGTAAAATCACGGTGCGGAACCGGATCACGGCACATTCACGGCACAGGCGTGCGCAAGTGTGCGCCCGGGTGCTCTTCCGAACAGCGATCAAGCCTACGCCGGGCCGACGCCGGCGAGCTCGCGCCGCCACGTCGTAGGCTCATCCGCGCGCTCGACGCGCTTCCATCCCCGGTAGGCGCGCGAGGGCCACTCGACGCCGAGAGCTTCAGGCTCGACGCCGGCGAGCGCGGCCGCGAGGTCGCACGTCTCGCGGAGAAGGTCGAGCTGGTGGATGACGCTTCGCTCGACGCGCAGCCAGGCCGCGCGGAGCACGTGCGCCGGCCCGGCCTCGACGAGCGACGGGTGGACGATGAAGCCGTGCCGCCCCTCGTCGTCCTCCGCCTCGGCGTATTCGTCGGGGTGCTGTGCCGAGCGCTTCGCTACCTCGAACGCCTCGACGTGCCCGGCGCGCGGCGTGCTGAAGAACAGCGCCGGCACCGGAGCGCCGATCGGGAGCGTGAACGCGACCTCTGTGAGTTCACAGCGGTAGCGAGCGAACCCCTCCGGCGTGTCGGGCATTCTCGGCCGCCGTGCCATCTCGGCCGCGCACACCACGGCGGCCGGCGTGTCGCCGGCGCTGAAGCCGAGGCACGGCGCTTCGAAGAACAGCTCCGGCCCGCCGTTGACGAGCGAGAACAGCGCGACCGATTCAGCCGTGGCGAGGAAGGCGTGGAGCCGGCCGACGATCGCCTCGACGCCTGCCTCGTCTGGCCATACGCACGAACCGAGAAGGTCGTCGGCCGGCGCGAGTTCGTGCGGTTCAGCGTCGGGGCCGGGGGCCGAGGCGAGGAACGCCGGCACCGGCCGCGCGAGCGCGTCGAGCACGGCGGCGAGGTCGTCCGCACGTCGCCCTCGGGCGGTGCTGTCGCCCGCGCGGAGCGCCTCGACGGACGGGGCGGGCTGTGGGAGAGTCTGAGGCATGATGGTGCGCATCGAGGCGCGGTCGTGAGTCTGTGGAAGGGGTGGCCAGGCCGGTGCCGGGCGGGATGGTCAGGCGGCGCGGCGCATCGGCGCGGGTGCCTCGGCGATCGGCGGCCGTGTCTTCGTGACGATGACGTACCCGGCGGCCTTCACGCACTGCGCGACGCGGGCCTTTTCCTCGTAGCGGCGGAGCGCCTTCAGCTCGTCGGCGAGCTGGTCGACGGCGGGCGAGTACTCGAACGTCTTCCGGGTGCGGACGGCGAGCGTGTAGCCGGCGGCGTCGGCCGTCGCGCCGTCTTCGTCCAGGAGGGCCGCGTAGATCGCGGGCTCGAGCGCGACGATCGCGGCGTCGAGGCGGCGGCGCTCGGCCTTCAAGGTCAGGTAGCGTACGAGGTCGGCGGGGTTGTCGAGGGAGCGGAGCATGGGGATCGAAGGGAGAGGCCAGAGCGCGGGCCGTCGGCGGGCCCGGCGCTCCGGCCGGTGGAGGTCACGCGGCGCGGCGGTGTGCCGGCGTCGGCACCGTCGGGTGCAGCGGGTAGACCGGCGCGGGCGTCAGGCCGAGGCGGCGGTCCATGTGGCAGTCGAGGCAGAGGCCGCCGGGTAGCAGCGGGCGGTTCTGCACGCGGGCGCACGTCGCGCATTCGTGCCAGTCGGCCTCGTCTTCGTCGTCGAGGTAGAGGGGCGTCTCGTCGCCCGTCGGCTCTCCGCCGATGCAGTGGCCAGCGCCGTAGCGGGTGCCGTCGAGGTAGTCACGCATGGTCGTTCCGGATGGTGCAGGGGGCCCGTGGGCGGCCCCGTGCGGCGGGCGGATCAGGCGTGGAAGGCGAGCAGCTCGGGCGTGTCGGCCGCGAAGTAGAGCGCGTCGTAGCGGCTGCACTGCGCGTCGAACATGATGCTCGTCTCGATCTCCTCGAGGACGTCGAGGGTGACCTCGAAGGGCCGGCCGTCCGGCGTCGTGACGTTGCCGATGGAGTAGTGCCCGCGCTCGACTTCGGCGGTGACGAGCAGGTCGCCGTAGCAGGTGGGGAGGTTCATCGTGATCTCGAACATGGCTCTGTGCTGGGTTGGCCCGTGGGCCGGTGGAGGGGAAGGCGTTGTAGCGCCTGCGGTGTGATGCAAAGATAACTCTTGTACGCCAGACGTCAAGACTTTTCTTTGACTCGGGCAAAGTATTTTCTTTACCTTGCCATCTCCACTTCCCCCGCCCATGACTGCCCGCGAGTTCGCCGAGCGCTTCAAGCCCTTCCTCCCCGTCCGCCGGATCGCCGATGCCGCCGGCATCAAAGAAGCGACCTGGTACGGGGCCGTCACCCGCGACCGTGCCCTGACTGCCGACGAACTCGCGCGCCTCCGCGCCGCCGTCGAGGCGCACGCGGCCGAGCTCCGGAAGATGGCTGCCGCGCTCGTGTAGCGGCCACCATCATTTGCCATCACCCGCCGGCGCAATCGAGGCGAGAGGGAGGGCCGGCGGGGGTACTACGGTGCGCGGCTACACAGAAAGCCCCCGACGTGCTACAACACGTCGGGGGCCGCACAGAGCCTTCAGGGTAGCCAGCCGTAGCCGCCCGTTCGCTCCGAGCCGTCTATGCCAGCGCGGCCGCGCTGGTTTCGCCGAACGCCTGGACGGGGACGGGCACCGTGCCGGGGAAGCCGAGGCGCCGCGCGGCCTCGGCGTAGAGCGCCCATGCCAGCGCGCCCTGCCCGGCGTGGACGTCCAGGCCGTGAACCTCCCGGAGTGTTTCCGCGGACACGTCGGCGGCCGTCTCGCCGGCGGCCCACGCCAGCACGACGAGGAACGCCTCGACGTCGAGCATCGCCGCCTCGTCGGTCTCGGCCGGTCGGATCGCACGCCGGCCGTTAGCCTCTCGCACAGCGTCGAGCATGGCCTCCCGCGTCTCGGCCGAGGCGCTCGCGAAGGGTGTCTGCGTTCGGTCGGCTGTCTGGTTCAACGGATCGGGGGCGGGTCGAACGGGAAGGGAGAGCGGGCGGGGCTCAGTCCAGGTTGAGGCTGTTGAACTCGACGAGCCACAGCCGGACGGCCGGGCGTGGGACGAGCCACCCCTTGTTGCTGATCCGGATGCCTTCGAGGCGGCCGTCGTAGAGCGCGCGGTACACGATGTCTTTCCCGATGCCCAGCAGCGCGGCGAGCTGGAGAGGCCCGAAGCCCGGCCCGGCGGCGTCGGCCGGGACGTACAGGTCGAACCACTCGGCGAACCACGCCGGTTCGTCGAAGACGGGCGGTCCCGTCGGCCGGTAGCGCGCGGCGGCGTGTCGTGGTAGAGCGGACATCCATCGAAGCTACGGGCGCGGGCCATCGACGGGGCCACCGGTCTGCGCCTGGATGCGCGCGACGACGAGCTCGGCGGCGCGGCGTACGCCCTCCGGCGAGAGTGGGGGCGGGAACGTCTTCGCGTTGGCCGCCCGGCCCTGCACACCCGGCGGCCGCCACGTCCCCAGAGAGACGTTGATCGTTCGGCGTCCGGAGCACGGGACGGCAGCCGGGACGTGCGCCGAGGCGTACCACTCGCCGCGACCTTGCCATTCCTTGCCGTACCACGCCGGGCCATTCCAGCGGCGCAATCTGACGCGGAGCGGGCGAGGCCAGCCGGGCAGAGCCGGAAGCCAGACGACGAGCGCGCCCGCCTCCAGCGCCGCCGATGCCTCGGGCAAGAGCCACTCGTACAGCCCAGGCAGGCCCTCCACCTTGACGAGCGGCCGCCCGTCGAGGTCGTCGATGTGCAGCTCGGGCACCGTCGGCGAGGTGCGAGGCGCGGGCTCTGTCGGGACCGCTCGGGGCGATGGGTCGAATGTCATCTTATGTCTTCTTATGCGGGACGGCCGGCCGCGTCTCAGAACGTGCGCCGGCTGTGGTCTCGGCCTTCCTGCGCCATCGTCTCGATGATGAGCCGGCGCAGTTCGGGCGTCGGGCGCGCGATGCCCGCCTCGGTGGCCGCCGGCACGCCGCCCGC
>JBBSUZ010000128.1:0-8592 GCA_038233965.1 Rhodothermales bacterium
CGCACCTGGTCGAAGCGGTTGTCCGGCAGGCGGTCCCGGATGAACGCGTCGCCGGGGATGCCGACGATGTGCTCCTCGATGAGCGTCTGGTCCTGCCCGCCGAGGAGGACGAGGAAGTTGATGTAGTTCGGCGAAAGGACGTGCTCGAGGTCGAGGCCGTAGACCCGGCTCGCGTCCGCGCGCTTGACGTAGAAGTAGTCGAAGTTGTCGTTGAGGCGGTTGATGATGCGGACGCGGAACGGCAGCGTGTTGCCGTAGAGGCACAGGTCGATGCGGTCGACGTCGAGGTGGTCCACCGTCGAGAGGTCGCCGCCGGACTTGAGCAGCGCGTACGTCCGCCGGAGCGCGTCGTGGATCTCGCGCGTCTCGGACGGCCCGTAGTACATGGTGCTCCAGAGCGTGTCCGCCCCGAAGTCGTCGTAGAGCGGGATCTGGCCGGCCGAGCGGAGCAGGTCCGCGTACGTCACGCCGTCCGTGCCGAGGCGGCCGTAGCGGTCGAGGTACTCGGCGAAGTGGTCCCCGACGGGGTAGACCGGCTTCTTCTGGCTGATCAGGTTGCGTCGGACGTCCATGTCAGGTGCTCGGTACAGGGTTCAGGGTACGGATAGCGGGGATGCGCCCGCCACTCTGCACCGTGCACCCTGAACCCGGTACTCCGAACCGCATTTCCACCGGTCGTCCGCGCAAAGTTAGGCCTCCGCGCGCACCCGCCGGCCTATCCTGAGCCCGTCCCAACGCCCCGCCCGTGCCCGTCCCCGCGCTCCTCGCCGACCTCATCGCGGCCTTCCTGCCGCTCTTCGTCGCGATCAACAGCCCCGGCATCCTGCCGATCTACATCGGGATGACCGAGCCGTTCAGCGCGGCCGACCGCAAGCGGCTGCTCGTGCGCGCGCTCGCGGCCGCGCTCACGCTCGCCGTGCTGATGGTCTTCGCCGGTAAGGTCATCTTCGACTCGCTCGGCATCACCGTGGACGACCTGCGCGTCGGCGGCGGGCTCATCCTGCTCATCATCGCGATCACGGACCTCGCGTTCGGCGACCTCAAGAAGCGCCGCGGCGGCGACATCGCCGAGCGGCAGCGCCTCACCGACGCCACGGACGCCGCGGCGATGAGCAGCGCACAGGACGCCGCGGCCGCCGGCGACGCCGCGCTGAGCCTCGCCGCCGCCGCCCGCCCGCCCGTGGACCTGCCCATCGTGCCGCTCGGCATCCCGCTCATCATCGGGCCCGGCGCCATCACGACCGTCCTCATCGCTGAGGGCCAGTTCGGCGGGCCGGTGACGCTCCTCTCGATCCTGCTCAACCTCGGGCTCGTCTTCGTCGCGTTCACGTTCGGGCCGCGCGTGCTCGCGATTGCCGGGCAGGACACCTCCAAGGCCATCGCCAAGGTCGCGAGCCTGTTCCTCGCCGCGATCGCGGTCGCGATGATCCGCGGCGGCATCCTCGGCATGGTCGCCGCGGCGTCCTGAACGCTCGGGTCACGCCACGGTGACGCGTTCCTGACTAGGCTGCCCTCCTAGACAGGAGGGGCTGGGGGTGGTGGATCAGTCTGAGCACCACCCTGTCCGCATCGAGGGGACGGGAGCCCCAGAGCCGGCCTTTATCTCCGACTGGCACCGCGGGCCGGACGCTCCGTGTTCAGCCACGTCGGCGTCATCGAATTGCGCGCCCTGAACCGCGTGTGAAAGGGCTTCCACGCGGGTGCGACGCCTCCGGGCCACAATGCGCCGCGGCGTGGCTTGACGGAGTGGCCTGCGTGTCCCTATCATGCCCCCGGCCCGTTGTAAGCGCTTTCACAAAGCGCTTCCGGGCCGCCCACCCGCGCCCTGCCACGTGTCCGTCACGATCTACGACATCGCCGACCGCGCCGACGTGTCCATCGCGACCGTCTCGCGCGTGTTCAACGACCACCCGCGCGTGTCGGAGGCGACGCGCCGGCGGGTGTTCCGTGTGGCCGAGGACCTGGGCTACCAGCCGCACGCGAGCGCGCAGAGCCTCGCCCGCCAGAACACGCAGCTCATCTCGGCCGTCGTGCCTATGATGACCTCGTTCTTCTTCATGGAGGTTCTCCGCGGCGTCCAGGACCGCCTCGACGAGAGCGCCTACGACCTGCTCGTCTACGCCAGCCGCACGCTGGACCGCGTCGACGGCCAGCTCGCGCGCGCCGCGCAGCCCGGCCGCACCGACGGCCTGATGCTCGTCTCGACACCGATCACGGCGGACCGCGCGCGCCGCCTCAAGGCCAGCCGCCGCCCGGTCGTCCTCGTAGACTCCGAGCACGAGGCGTTCGACTCCGTCGCCGTCGACAACCGGCGCGGCGGCCAGGAGGCCGTGCGCCACCTGCTCGCGCAGGGCCACGCGCGCATCGGCCTCGTGATGCCCGTCGAGACGTCCGTGCCCGCGTCCGAGCGCCGCGCGGGCTACACCGATGCCCTCGCCGACGCCGGGATCGACGTGGACGAGCGCCTCGTCGTCGCGGCCGAGTGGGACCTCGACCACGACGGCTACACACGCTTTGCGGGCTACTGCGGCATGAAGACGCTGCTCGAGCGCTTCCAGACGGACCCCGCCGCGCGCCCGACGGCCGTCTTCGTCGCCGCCGACGTGATGGCGCTCGGCGCGATGCGAGCTGTCCGCGAGGCCGGCCTGAGCTGCCCGGACGACGTCGCGATCGTCGGGTTCGACGACGAGGCGTCGTCGGCCTACGTCGGGCTGACGACGCTCGCGCAGCCGATGGTCGAGATGGGCAAGCTGGCGACGGAGAAGCTGCTCCGGCGGCTCCGCGACCCCGACATGCCGCCGTCCCACACCGTCTTTGCCCCGCGCATCGTCGTCCGCGAGACGAGCGGCGGCGTCGCCACCCTCGCCTAACCCCCAGACCGCCCCCGCCCCGTGAGCGCCTCCCGCCCGACCCTCGCCGTCTCGACCCTCGCCGTCGTCGCCCTCGTCGGCGCGGCGTGGTGGGGCGTGGCGGCGCGCGGCTCGGATGCAGCGGACACGGGCGTCGTCGCGACGGTCGGCGACAGCCGCATCACGGCCGGCGAGCTCGCCGACGCCTACGCGCAGTACGTCTTCCGCGTCGGCCTCGAGGGCGACGACCCGGACGTCCGCGAGGCCATCCTCGAGTCGCTCATCGCGCGCCGGCTCGTGATCGAGGACGCGCTCCGAAGCGGGCTCGGCGACACGCCCGCCTTCGCCGCCGCCCGCGCCTTCGCCGAGTCCAAGGCGCTCGTGGACCGCTTCACCGCGACGACGATGGCGGACAGCCTCGCCGTGACCGAGGCCGACCTGCGGCAGGAGTTCCGGATGGCGCACACGACCTACCACGCCCGCCACCTCTACGCCCGCTCGCTCGGCGAGGCCCGGCGCCTGCGCGCGCGCCTCGCGGCCGGCGAGACGTTCGAGGCCCTCGCCCGCGAGACGTTCGCCGACTCGGCGCTCGCCGCCTCGGGCGGCTCCGTCGGCGAGTTCGCGCACGACGACATGGACCCCGCCTTCGAGGCCGCGGCCTTCCGGCTGCCGATCGGGGAGGTCTCGGAGCCCGTCCGCACCGCGACCGGCTACTCGGTCCTCCGCGTCGACGCGCGGACGACGAACACGCTGCTCACCGAGGACGACTTCAACGGGAAGCGGTCGCAGCTCGAGCGCTACGTCGCGCGCCGCAACCGGACCGAGGCGCGCTTCGCGCTCGGCCAGCGCGTGCTCGGCGAGGCGCAGCCGCGCTTCGACGCGCCGACGCTCGCCCGCCTCGTCTCGTTCGCGACCGGCGCCGCGGGCCCGACGACGCCCGAGGCGCTCGGCGCGTGGCGCGCGACGCCGCTCGTCCGCTTCACGTCGGCCGCCGGCCTGCCGGGCGTGCTGACCGTCGCCGACGTCGAGGCGCAGGCCGAGGCGATGACCGAGCGCCAGCGCGCGGCCGTGCAGGACGAGGCGTCGCTCACGGAGTACGTCGAGGGCCTCGTCGTGCGGCAGGAGATCGCCGCGCGAGCCCGGCAGGCCGGGATGGACCGCGACCCGGGCGTCGTCCGCTCGGTCGCGATGCAGCTCGACGACTGGACGTTCGCCGAGGCCAAGCGCCTGCTCCGCGAGGGCTCGCCGATGCCGGCCGACACGCTCCGCGCCGCCTTCGCCCGCGACCACGACCTCTACGTGACGCCGCGCCGCATCCACGCCCGCGAGATCCTCGTCGCCAGCCTCGCCGATGCCAACGCCGTCCGCGCCGCGCTCGACGCCGGCGCCGACTTCGCCGACCTCGCGCGGACGCGCTCGCTCAGGCCCGGCGCCGCACAGGCCGGCGGCGACCTCGGGGCTGTCACGGTCGAGGACCTCGGCCGCCTCGGCGACACCGTCTTCGCCGCCCGTGTGGGCACGCTCGTCGGGCCGGTCGAGGTCGAGGGCCGCTTCGCGATCCTCGAGCGCGGGCCCGACCTGCCGCTGCGCCCGATGACGTTCGACGAGGCCCGCCCGCAGGTCGCGGCCGGCCTCGAAGGGCCGTACGCCCAGCGCCTGATCGCGCGGACCCTGGCTGACCTGCGCCGCCGCATTCCGGTGACCATCGACCGCGTGGCCGTCGCGCGCGTGCTTCTCTTCCCCGACGCCGCGGCCGCCACGGCGTCCGCATCTGGGCGGCCCGCCCGCTCCTGACCCGCTTCCGACCGCTCCACATGCGCGTTCTCGCACTCGCCGCCCTGCTCCTCGGGCTCGCCGCCTCGGCGGGCGCCCAGACCGGCAAGCTCGCCGGCACCGTCACCGACGCCGAGACCGGCGAGGCCCTCATCGGCGCGACCGTCCGCGTCGAGGGCGGCTCGCAGGGTGCCGCGACCGACGTCGACGGCCGCTACCAGATCATCGGCGTCCGGCCGGGCAGCTACGCCGTGACGTTCTCGTACGTCGGGTACGCGCCGCAGCGCGTCGAGGGCGTGCGCGTCAACGTGGACCTGACGACGACGACCGACGTGCGGCTCTCGGCCGAGGGCGCGCTCGACGAGGTCGTCGTGTCCGCCGACGCCGAGCTCGTCCGCCGCGACCTGACGTCGTCCGAGGCCCGCATCACGTCCGAGACCATCGACTCGCTACCCGTGCAGGAGGTCGGGGACCTGCTTCGCACGCAGGCCGGCATCACCGGCGGTGACGGCGGCGTCCACATCCGCGGCGGCCGCGCCAAGGAGGTGGCGTACTTCGTCGACGGCGTCCGCGTGACCGACGCCTACGACGGCTCCGTCGCGGTCCAGATCGAGAACGAGGGCATCGAGGAGCTCCAGATCATCTCCGGAACCTACAACGCCGAGTACGGGCAGGCCAACTCGGGCATCATCAACGTCGTCACCAAAGACCCTGGCACGCGCTTCGAGGGCTCGTTCGAGGCCTTCACCGGCTCGTACGCCGTGCCCGGCTCGGGCGGCGAGGACGTCATCCGCGGCACCAACGCCGGCCAGTACCCGGCGCTCGGCGGGCAGCTGCCGTACCTCGGCGTGGACCCGTACTCGTACCTCCCGTTCAACCCGACGCAGTACTCGAACCTGCAGGGCTCGATCGGCGGCCCGATCGTCTGCAACCGGCTCGGCGTGTTCGGCCTCGTGCGCTACTTCCGCAACGACGGCTGGCTCTACGGCGCCAACAACTTCACGACGACCGGCACGCCCGGCGACTCGAGCCTGACGGCGCTCAACGGCTACGAGAAGGTCTCGGGCCAGGCGACGCTGAAGCTGCTGCTCGGCTCGGGCATGAACCTCACGCTGACCACGCTCGCGTCGGTCGCCAACGGGCAGGACCTCGGCGGGCGCTACCTCGGCTTCCGCCAGAACCCCGGCGGCATCCCGCGCTTCCGCGACCAGGGCTTCTCGTCCGCGCTCTCGTTCTCGCACGTCCTCTCGGCGACGGCGTTCTACACGGTCAACGCGAGCACCTTCTTCAAGAGCTACCGCAGCCGCGCCTTCGAGACGCTCGAGGAGTACAACGACAACACGTTCCTGATCGACACGCCCGGCACGGTCACGTACCCCGGCGCAGACGGCACGCCGATCACGCAGGTCGTCCCGGTCGGCCCCGGGCGCTTCCTCCGCGGCGGCGTGGACCTCGGCCGCTTCGAGCGCCGCACGCGCAACTACTCGCTCAAGGGCGACTTCACGTGGCAGGCGCTCCGCGAGCACCTGGTCAAGGCCGGCGTCGAGGGCCGCTTCGACGACATCTACCTCCAGGGCTACTCGCTCATCCAGGACCCGGACGACCCGAGCCGCCTCGCCATCCCGGACCGCACGACGAACGCGTTCCAGGAGATCGACGGCGTCCGCCCGTTCACCTTCAGCACGTACGTCCAGGACAAGGCCGAGTACGACAACTTCATCGTCAACGTCGGCCTCCGCTTCGACTACTTCAACTCGCACGGCCAGACGCCGGTCGACCCGCAGGACCCGAACGCGTTCAACCCGCAGCGGCTCATCAACATCTACAACGACCTCGACGCCTCGGGCGTGATCGAGGCCGCCGAGATCCGCGACGACAACCGGACGACGCTCGAGTCGCGCCTCGCGCGCTTCTACACCGACGCGAGCCCCAAGCTGCAGCTCTCGCCGCGCCTCGGCTTCGCGTACCCGATCTCGGAGACGGGCGTCGTGCACTTCTCGTACGGCTACTTCTTCCAGATCCCGACCTACGAGTACCTCTTCCAGAACCCGGGCTACCGCATCGGCACGCTCTCGGGGAGCTACGGCACGTACGGCAACGCGGACCTCGACCCGCAGAAGACGATCATGTACGAGATCGGCCTCCAGCAGGGCTTCGGCCGCGACTTCCTGCTCGACGTCACCGGCTTCTACCGCGACATCTCGGACTGGGTCTCGGTCGGCTTCCCGATCTCGGCCGCCCTCCCGGGCGTCCAGTACACGACGTACACCAACCTCGACTTCTCGAACGTCCGCGGCATCACGGCGAGCCTCTCGAAGCGCTTCAACGGCCGCTTCTCGTTCGACCTCGACTACACGTTCCAGACGGCCGACGGCTCCAACTCGGACCCCAACGACGCCATCACGGCCCGCCTCGGCGGCGGCGCGCCGCAGCTCCAGCTCATCCCGCTGAACTGGGACCAGCGCCACACCTTCAACGCCAGCGCCTTCGTCGGCGGCGGCGGCTGGGGGACGTCGCTCATCGGCCGCCTCGGCTCGGGCTACCCGTACACGCCGCAGGCGTCCATGCAGGGCGACCCGATCGGGACGCTCCCGGCCGTCCCGCAGAACGCCTTCCGCCGCCGCCCGACCGCGACCGTGGACCTCTACGCCTTCCGCGACTTCAGCGTCTCGGGCGTCCGCCCGCGCGTCTTCTTCCAGGTCTACAACCTCCTCGACGCGCGCAACGCCGGCGGCGTCTACGGCGACACCGGCCTGCCGGGCGTGACCTTCAACGGCCCGAACCTCGCCACCAACGACCCGGGCTACTACGTCCGCCCGGACTTCTACGAGGAGCCGCGCCGCGTCCAGCTCGGCCTCCAGGTCAACTTCTAAATGCCTGGTTCCGGGTACAGGGTACCGGGTTCTCGGACGCTCCGCTCCACGCACGTCCTACCCCTGCACCGTACCTCGCACCTTGTACCTCGTACCCCTCGACAGACCGACTCCGTGACTCTTCGCCTCTCCGCTCTCGCCGCGCTCGTCGCCTCCGCGCTGCTCGCCGCCCCGCCAGCCGGGGCGCAGGGCCAGATCGACCGCAACCACGTGCCGTCGCGCGAGCGCGTCTCGCTCTTCGAGCGCCGCCAGACCAACCTCGACGCGAACAACCTGCGGACGACCGTCTTCAACTTCGGGCAGGCCGGCCGGACCGGCGCCGTCCCGGGCGAGATCCCGTTCGAGTGGCCCAAGAACACGCGCCGCAACTACATCGCGCTCACCGGCTTCTTCGCCGGCGCCGAGGTCACGGGCGAGTCCGGCAACCGCGAGTACATCGTCGACGTGCCGAACTACCGCACCAACCCGGACAACCCGAACCAGTCGTGGACGTGGTCGCCCATCTCGGGCTACGTCAACACGGCGAGCGAGGGCCTCGGCATCGCGCGCAGCGACATCCCCGAGTCGTGGCCGGCCTTCTGGCCGGACAAGGTCCAGGACCCGACCGACCCCGGCTGGGTCGGCTCGTGGAGCGGCCTCTTCGGCAAGAACGTCTTCAACGCCGACCTCGAGGTCTACTACAAGATCGGCGACGACCAGTACGCCCGTGGCGCGCGCAACACGTACTACCCGGACTCGACCGACCGCTCGCGCCGCGGCCTCGGCCTCATCGCCGACACGCGCGTGCTCGCGTGGAGCCAGGTCCTCATCCAGGACGTCGCCTTCATCCTGCACTCGGTCAAGAACGACGGCTCCAAGGACCTCTCGACCGTCGGCGTCACGCTGTGGCTCGCGGACCTCGTCGGCGGCGACGCCGACGCCTCGGACGACCGCCCGTTCTTCGACCTCCTCCTCGACACCGCCTTTTTGACGGACGCCGACGGCCGCTCGTCCGACCCCGCCTTCGGCGCGGCGCAGGTCGAGGGCGCCATCGCCTTCTTCCTCGAGAGCCCGGGCAACGCCGTCAACCGCATCGACGACGACGGCGACGGCACGAC